>CAYQZL010000052.1:0-26428 GCA_964421975.1 uncultured Rikenellaceae bacterium | reverse complement strand
AGATAATGAGCGGTGACTGGAGTTCAGACGTGTGCTCTTCCGATCTTGATGAGATTGCAAGCAGTATATTTTTATTTATTTGATACACTGGGTGTTACTTCTGATAAAAATGAACCTGATCAATATGAGACGTATAACTATTATTTCGTTTCTTAAATTATTTATTAGTTACCTTTTCGGATATCATTCATCCGGATCTTTCTCCGGAGCTGAAGCTAAATCGCTTCCTGAAAAAGGAAAACCACACTACCTCACACAATTTCTTGCTGCATGGGCGTTGGTTTTCATACTCGGATTTGCCGGTATGGATAATAGTGCATACGGACAGGCCTGCAACCCTGCTTTGACCGGTTGTCCTGGTGATATTGTGGTAAATGTTCAGCCGAATACATGTGGTAACAACGTGACATGGACAGCTCCATCAATGATAACTCCCTGTCCCGGCTATACTGTGACAAGTAATCATGCTCCCGGCGATTTTTTCAATTCAGGTACTACTCAGGTGATATATTTTTCCTGGTTCGGAACAGAAAAGAAAGATTCCTGCAAATTCAATGTAATTGTCGTGGATAATCAGAAACCGGTAATTGCCACCAAAAATGCTGATTTGTATATAAATCAGTCAGGAACGGCCATACTTAACACTTCGGATATTGATAACGGTTCATCTGATAATTGTTCACTGACACTGATTCCGGGAAGAACTATCTTTTCCTGCTCCGATGTGGGACTGACAATTCCGGTGGTGCTGACAGGTACAGATCCATCAGGTAATTCATCCAGTTCGACTGCGCAGGTAACTATTCATGATACAACCCGTCCAGTTATTAACACGAGAGAATTTTCACTTATTCTGGATAATAACGGGACAGGTTCTATCAATGCTTCCGATATTGACAACGGGACCTATGATAACTGTGGTCCTGTGACATTATCAGTTACACCCTCTGACTTCTCCTGTGCCGATCAGGGAGCTAAAAAAATTACATTTACTGCTTCTGATTCGCATGGTAATATTGCGACCAGGGATGTATGGATATCAGTTAATTCATCTCTAAAGATTAACAGCATTTCACTCAGCAACTGTGATGCTGCCGGAACATATGCTCTTTTCAATTCGAATGTATCAGGGGGAAGCGGAACTTATTTCTATTTCTGGGATTGCCTTAACGATGCTGTATATCCTTTTGTACAGGAGATAGCTGTCTACCCTTTTGTTACTTTCGTAAATACCAGTACAAAGATCACACCCTTTTTCAACAATAATATACCGGACGGCAATTATACGATCAGACTGATAATCACAGATGGTAATGGATGCCGGGATACTGCAGAGATGGTTATCGTAAAGACCGGACCTGTTTACAGCAATATCACCAGGAGGAGTTCAACAGCCTGTGAGGGATCGAAGCTTACTTATACTGTAAATCCGGATCCGGTTGCGACATTTGACTGGGAAGTGACAAATGGTACTATTTTGTCATCACCTCCATTTACCAATTCTGTTGATATTCAGTGGGACCTTGGTGTTACCTATGGTGTAGTCACTGCAACACTCAACAAAACAAATCTGATGGGAGAACCATGTAGCTCCACGGTAATTGATTCGGTTTCCATTGATCTTATTCCACCCCCGGTATTCAATAATCCCGTTATAAATGCCTGCCTTGGTTCGGAAGAAACATACACTTTGACGGCTCCATATCAGGCATATGAATGGATAGTCACCGGAGGCCTTGTAACGGGAGGAGGATCGGGTAATAATTTTGTAAAAGTAAGATGGAATCCGCTACCCTCCGGGAAAGTGACTGTGATAGTCAGTACCACCACAGGTTGTTCAGCATCTGCATATATTGATGTTAACATAAATAACCTTACAGGAAGCATATTATCTGTAACAGATATTACATGCAACGGAGCAGCAAACGGAATGGTTTCAGTTTCTGCAACAGCCGGGACAGGGGTTGCTCCATATGAATATTCTCTTGACGGTGGAGCATACCAGTCCTCCGGGAATTTCGTGAATATCACTCCGGGTCCTCATTTTGTTAGGATCAGGGATGCCGTTTTATGTACTTATGATTTAGGTTTCAATATCATTCAGCCATTGGTGCTAGTTGCTTCAGTGAACAAGGTCGATGTGACCTGTTACGGAGGACTTACCGGAGCTATAACAGCAGCCGGATCAGGAGGCACACCACCCTATGAATACAGTCTTAACGGAACTGCTTTTCAGCCTTCAGGAGCTTTTTCAGGTCTTCCTGCGGGTCTTCATACACTGGAGGTGAAAGATGCAAACGGCTGTTCATTTGTTCAGAAAATAAGCCTCCTTCAGCCTGATGCTGTTACGGGTTCTGCTGTGATTACAACACCTGTAAATTGTTTTGGAGGGACAGCCACAGTGACCCTTACAGGAACCGGAGGCACGGCTCCGTTATCATACACCTTCAACGGAGTAACGAATTCAACAGGTGTTTTTCCTGGAATACCGGCCGGAACATCATATTCATGGAGTATAACAGATGCTAACAATTGCGGTCCGTTTACAGGGACCCTGGAGGTAACACAGCCAGCTGCACTGACAGGAACGGCATCAGTTACCTCGGCGATCCTGTGTAACGGAGGAACAGCCACAGTAACTATTACAGGTTCCGGAGGCACGTCACCCTTGTCCTATACCTTCAACGGAGTGACCAATGCAAGTGGTGTATTCAGCGGAATACCTGCAGGACCGGGATATTCATGGAGCATAACTGATTCGAACGGATGCGGACCAGTCACGGGGACGCTTCAGGTAACTGAGCCACCTGTAATAACGGGATCAGCATCGGTTACTGTCCCGGTATTGTGTAACGGAGGAACAGCCACGGTAAGACTGACAGGAGGCGGAGGTACAGAACCTCTGTCCTATACCTTCAACGGAGTGACAAATACAAGCGGGATATTCAGCGGAATACCGGCAGGTACGGGATATATCTGGAGCATAACAGATGCCAATAGTTGTACACCGGCCACGGGAAGCATTGATGTAACACAACCCGACGTGATAACGGGATCTGCATCGGTAACAGCAATGATATTGTGCCATGGAGGCACAGCAACGGTAAGGTTAACCGGAGGCGGAGGTACGGCGCCATTGTCCTATACCTTTAACGGAGTTACCAATGCAAGCGGGATATTCACGGGCATACCGGCGGGAACAGGTTATCTGTGGAGCATAACAGATGCCAACAGCTGTACACCTGCCACAGGATCGATAGATGTTACCGAACCTGTTGCTATAAGCGGATCGGCATCAGTTACAACAGCAATTACATGTAACGGCGGCACAGCCACAGTGACACTTACAGGAACCGGAGGCACGGCTCCGTTATCATACACCTTCAACGGAGTAACGAATTCAACAGGTGTTTTTCCTGGAATACCGGCCGGAACATCATATTCATGGAGTATAACAGATGCTAACAATTGCGGTCCGTTTACAGGGACCCTGGAGGTAACACAGCCAGCTGCACTGACAGGAACGGCATCAGTTACCTCGGCGATCCTGTGTAACGGAGGAACAGCCACAGTAACTATTACAGGTTCCGGAGGCACGTCACCCTTGTCCTATACCTTCAACGGAGTGACCAATGCAAGTGGTGTATTCAGCGGAATACCTGCAGGACCGGGATATTCATGGAGCATAACTGATTCGAACGGATGCGGACCAGTCACGGGGACGCTTCAGGTAACTGAGCCACCTGTAATAACGGGATCAGCATCGGTTACTGTCCCGGTATTGTGTAACGGAGGAACAGCCACGGTAAGACTGACAGGAGGCGGAGGTACAGAACCTCTGTCCTATACCTTCAACGGAGTGACAAATACAAGCGGGATATTCAGCGGAATACCTGCAGGTACGGGATATATCTGGAGTATAACAGATGTCAGCAGCTGTGCCCCGGTAACCGGTATAATAGATGTTAACGAACCTGTTGCAATAAGCGGAACAGCATCAGTTACCTCCGAGATAATATGTCATGGGGGTACTGCCATTGTTACCATTACCGGATCAGGAGGTACTGCACCTCTGTCGTATACTTTCAACGGATTGACAAATACGACGGGAATTTTCCCGGGAATTACTGCCGGATCATCATACTCATGGAGTATCACTGATGCAAATTATTGCGGACCTTTAACCGGTGTCCTCGATGTGAACCAGCCTGATTTACTTATTGCTTCGGCAGAAGTGATCAATCCCGTACCCTGCACCGGTGGAACGGCTACAGTTAAAATTACATCTTCCGGAGGCACGGCACCGTATTCCTTTACATTTAATGGTGTTACAAATGCTACAGGATTATTCAGCGGAATACCTGCGGGGAACGATTACACATGGAGTATTAATGATGTGAATAACTGCGGACCGGTTGAAGGCATACTTGATGTCATTGAACCGACGGTTATTTCAGGTTCAGCCACTGTCACAACTCCTGTTCCGTGTAACGGAGGCACGGCAACTGTCACAGTAATAAGTACAGGCGGTACAGCACCCTTTACTTATGCATTTAACGGTGTAACCAATTCGACAGGAATTTTCAGCGGCATACCACCCGGAACAGGATATCAGTGGATAATCAATGATGTCAATGGATGTCCACCGGCGACAGGAACAACAGATGTGACTGAGCCTGAATTAATTAGCGGTTCCATTTCAATTACCACACCTATAATCTGTTATGGTGAAACTACAACAGTTATCATTACAGGAAGCGGCGGAACAGCTCCTCTTATATATACTTTCAACGGAATAAGTAATCAGACAGGGATCTTCACTGAAATACCTGCAGGTTCGTCTTATATCTGGAGTATAAGCGATGTGAACAATTGTACTCCGGTTACGGGGACAATTGATATTACACAACCGCCGGAATATATTGCTACTATTACTGATCAGTCAAATGTGACTGTCATAGGGGGCAATGACGGAAGCGTTACGGTTGAAGCGACAGGAGGAACACCTCCGTATTTATATCGCCTCAATTCAGGAACCTATCAGCCATCAGGTGTTTTCACTGACCTGACTGCAGGAAATTATATTGTTACCGTACAGGATGCAGCCCTGTGTGAACTGGCTGTCCCTGTAATAATAACCGATCCCGGTGTCCCTCTTGGTGTCATACCGGTATCGCAACAGGATATCTTGTGTTTTGGCGAAAGCACAGGCAGTCTCACAGTCAGGGGAACGGGCGGTACAGAACCATATGAATACAGTCTGGATAAAATAAATTATCAGTCCTCAGGCACGTTTACAAACCTTCCTGCAGGTTCATATACAGTAACTGTCAGGGATGCCAGGCTCGATGAGGCTGAAATGCCGGCTACTCTGAGCGAGCCTGCAACAGCTGTTTCAGTTTCCGCTTACGGGATTAATAATCTCTGTCACGGAGATAATTCCGGGAAAGTAATTGCTCTCGCCTCGGGTGGGACAAGTCCTTATGAATACTCATGGAATACAATTCCGGAGCAGGTGAATGATACGGTTACGGCATTATCCGCAGGCAGCTATACGGTAACAGTAACCGATGCCAATGGCTGTAAGGTGGTTTCAGAAGTTATGCTGACTGATCCTCCGGCTCTGTCTCTCAGTATTTCATCCACCGATGCCGACTGTCCGGATACCAGCGATGGGTCTGTTACACTTACAATAACCGGAGGTAGTCCGCCATATAATACAAGCTGGAATGACGAGGAAACCTCTGTCAGCAGGACTGAATTATTACCTGGTACTTATAATGTTACAGTAACAGATGCAAACGGATGTGAGGCTGAAGCAAGTGCCACTGTGGGTTTTGCCGGAACATTCGGGTGTGTTGAGATACCACAGATCATAACCCCGAATAATGACGGATATAATGATGAATGGAGGATAAGGAACATAGATCTTTATCCGGATGCCGAAGTACTTGTTTATACAAGATGGGGTAAACTTGTATATAAATCCAGGAACATCTCCGCCGACCCATGGGATGGAAGGTTCAACGGACGGCTTATGCCTGTCGATTCATATCATTATATATTGTACCTGAATGACGGATCGAAACCGAGATCGGGTGTAATTAGTATAATCAGGTAATCTGGAGGGATATTATGAAAACATTATATATGAAATACATAAGATGTTTACTGCTGGTGACAGTTCTCGGTTCTTTTGTTTATGATTTATATTCCCAGCAGGTTCCGATGTACAGTCAGTATATTATGAACGGATACCTTGTTAATCCCTCGTTTGCCGGACGTGACGGTTATTCGACTGTGACTCTTACAGCAAGGGAGCAATGGATGGGACTTGCACAGAATCCTGCAACCTATGCAGCCAGTTTTCAGACCAGAATACTGAAAAACAGTTATATCTCAAAATCCACAGCAGTCAAAAAGAAACTGGTAAAACCTTCAAAAGGAAGCCGGGTAGGTGCCGGAGGTTATGTTTTTAATGATAATAACGGAATTATGAGGCGTACGGGTCTGCAGGCAATATATGCATATCATATCACTCTCGGCAAGACGGAAGGTTACCAGAGCAACCTTTCATTCGGACTTGCAATGACAGCTTACCAGTTTGCTGTCAACACGGATAACCTGATCTATGATATGGATGATCCCTTGCTGAATACCTATGACAGATCTGTTTTTATTCCGGATTTCAATTTCGGGACAAGCTATACGACATCCCGGTATTATATTGGATTCGCCATGACAAACCTTCTTAGGGGTTCACTGCTTTTTGGTGATGTGGAAAATTCCAAAAGACATGAAATGGGGCATTTTTATCTTACCGGTGGAGCTAAATTCCCCGTTTCGGCAAACTGGACTATAGAGCCCTCAGCATATATCAAATCCTCGGATATGGTCTTTAAGTCGGTACAGATGGACCTTACAGGAAGAGTATATTACAAGAATGATTACTGGGCAGGTTTGTCATGGAGAACAAATGATGCACTCATCCTTCTGCTGGGTCTGAAATACGACAGGTTCTATTTTGCATATGCATTTGATTTTACACTGACAGATATCAGGTGTCAGAGCAACGGAACACATGAACTGACAGTGGCTTTAAAATTTGGTGAAAGTGCCAGAAGATACAGATGGATAAATGCCTTCTGATCAAAATGCTGAAAAATATATGTTTAAAGGTATCGTAACATTCATTGCCGGTACCCTGTCGCTGTTAATGATCTCATCATACATTGCCTGTTCACAGCCTGGTGATTCCGGTTCTGTGAAATTGATGTTTTATAATGTTGAAAATCTTTTTGATACATACGATGACCCGGCTACGGATGATGATGAATTCCTCCCCGGAGGTGTGAGGAGATGGAACCAGAAAAGATACAGGTCAAGGATCAATTCCCTTTATAAGGTGATCACTGCAGCAGGTCATTGGTCACCTCCTGACATAATAGCTTTCTGTGAGATTGAGAACAGGAAGGTGCTTGAGGATCTGGCGTATGATACTAATCTTTCAAAATTTAATTATGAAATCATTCATAGCGATTCACCTGATCCGAGAGGGATAGATGTTTGTCTGATTTACAGGAAGGAATCTGTCAGCATCTTATCATGGAGATATCTGATACCTGATAATTTAACGGATAAACCATTTGAAAGCCGGAGTGTGTTGCAGTTAAAGTGCCTTATTGGCTACGATACAGTTAACCTGTTTGTTAATCACTGGCCATCACGGAGAGGAGGGGTGCTTGCAGGCGAACCTCTGAGGAAGGAAATAGCCGGAATGCTGAGGGGAAAGGCTGATTCGATAGCCATTTCGCAGAAAAGCAGAAAGATAATTATGACCGGCGATTTTAATGCCACTCCCGGAGATGATGTGGTTAAAACTTTATCAGATCCGTATGTATCAGGCCTGAAAATGATCAATTTATCGGGAAAGAATGAAAAGGGAACAGGTACATACCGGTACCGTGGAACATGGGAAGTTATTGACCAGTTTATTGTTTCCGACAGCTTAATTGATAGTGAAGCAGGGATTTACACATCGGAAGAACTCATGAGAATATTTCGACCTGATTTTTTACTCAGGAAAGATCCTGTTTATCCCGGCATGAGCCCTTATTCAGCATGGAACGGATTCAGATATCAGGGTGGGTTCAGTGATCACCTTCCTGTTATTCTTGAACTGAAGTTCCGTTGACAGCATCGGCCGGATTCAGTCCCAGCTCTTTTCCTTTTTTCAGCATCAGATCCCTGGCTGCTTCATGATCATTAGGGATAATACCGTCAAGGATCGCTTCCCTTATTGCATTCTTTATGATCCCGACCTGCTTTCCCGGTTTAATACCGAATGTTTTTATTATCTCTTCTCCGTCAACCGGAGGCTGAAAATTCCGTAAAGCATCTTTCTCTTCTATCTCCCTCAGCTTTTCCCTTACAATGCTGAAATTTTCCAGATGCATGCTTTTTCTTTTTTCATTTTTTGAAGTGATATCAGCTTCACATAATAACATCAGGTCGTCTATATCATCTCCCGCTTCAAAAAGGAGCCTTCTCACCGCTGAATCGCTTATTTCCTCCTGTGATAATGCGATCGGGCGAAGATGAAGGTCAACCAGCTTCTGAACATATCTCATGTGCTCATTTAGAGGAAGCTTAAGCCGGCGGAAAATGTCAGGGATCATTTTGGCCCCCCTGTATTCGTGCCCATGAAATGACCAACCCGTTTCAGGTATATATTTTCTGGTGACCGGTTTTGCAATGTCATGAAGAAGAGCTGCCCATCTGAGCCATATATTTTCTGTTTTCCCCGAAATATTATCAAGTACCTCAAGTGAATGTAAAAAATTATCCTTGTGGGTTTTTCCTCCCTTTTTTTCAACTCCTTTAAGCTTGTCAAGTTCAGGAAAGATCAGGAGTAATAATCCCGATTTTTCAAGTAACTTAAATCCCTTTGAGGGCTTGTCGCACATGATAATCTTGTTGAGCTCGGCAATTATTCTCTCCGGCGAAACGATCTTTATCCGTCCGGCATTTTCGGATATCGAACTGAATGTTGTTTCATCTATTGAAAAACCGAGCTGGGAGGCGAAGCGGACAGCCCTGATCATCCTGAGGGGATCATCGGAAAATGTCCTGCCGGGATCCAGTGGAGTCCTGATTATCTTTTTTCTGAGATCCTCAGTGCCGCCAAAAGGATCGAGAAACTGACCATAAGTTTCCTTATTAAGACTTATCGCGAGGGCATTTATGGTAAAATCCCTCCTTTTCTGATCATCCTCGAGGGTCCCATTCTCAACCACAGGCTTCCTTGATCCACGTGCATAAGATTCTTTACGTGCACCCACAAACTCTATTTCATAGTTCTCCCACCTGAACATGGCTGTCCCAAAATTCCGGAACACATTTACCTTTATATCTGGATCAATCTTCGATGCTGTTTTCCTTGCAAGGTCTATCCCGCTGCCAATTACAACAATATCTATGTCCTTTCCCGGATGATCCCTATTCAAAAGACAATCCCTTACCCATCCTCCTGTAACATAAGCCTCTGCAGATTCCTCTGATACAACTTCGGAAATAATGCTGAACACTTTGTCATTAAGACATATATTCATATATAGATATGACAATTTATCAATAATTCCTGACAAAGTTACAATTATTCGCCTGTTTTTTGTTAATTACATGTTTTATGAGTTAGTGGCATGAACCTTGACTATCTTTACTGTTGTTTAATATGAATTTTAATAACCGAAAATATGACTGAGCATTTGACAAAGGAGACATTTAAAAGTAAAGTATTTGATTACGAAAAGAACAAAGACTGGAAATTTGAAGGAGAAAAGCCCTGTATTGTGGACTTCTATGCTGACTGGTGTGGTCCTTGTAAAATGGTTGCGCCTGTTCTTGAAGAGCTATCGGAAGATTTCACTGGTAAGCTTGACATTTACAAAGTGAATACGGAGGAAGAGCAGGAACTTGCTTCAGTATTCGGAATAAGGAGCATACCATCAATTCTCTTTATTCCCAAGGACGGTCAGCCTCAGATGGCTATGGGTGCTTTGCCGAAGGATACCTTAATAAAAGCCTTTAAAGATGTTCTTGGTGTAGAAAAATAGATATTTTATAAAAAAATATCGTTTTTGTTTAAAAAAATTTGTAAATTTCTGAAACATTCTTTTTTTATCATTCGTTAAAGTTTGCGAAAGGTAGTAAAGAAGGTTACAGAAATTTTTTCATGGATTTAGGTTTAGGGTAGTAGTGAATCAGGACTTCGGTCCTGATTTACTTTATGTGAGTTCCCTGAATATATTATTTATCTCTTCCTCAGTTGTGCGCAGTTTTTTCTGACATTGTCTTATCAGTTCCGAAGCACGTTTAACTTCTCCCGCCAGTTTGTCGACATCGAGTTCGCCGCTTTCGATCTCTCTTAATATCTTATCAATTTCGGTTACGGCTTCATTGAATGAAAATTCTTTTTTTGCCATAATATCTGATTTTTTGATTATTGTTTATCTGTTACCCTGCTTTTTATCTGCCCGTCGCTGAACCGTGTTTCGAGAATATCATTTTCCCTGACATCCCTGGCGCTTTTGATTATCATGCCGTTTCTGGATGTAAGTGTGTAGCCTCTTTTAAGTACATTTACCGGATCAAGTATCACGAGTGAGTTTGTCAGTCCTGACAGTTTCTCTTTCTTATTTTCAAGGATCTTAAAAGAATAATTTATCAGATCGAGCCTGTTCCTTTCGAGGTATGTTTTCCTGGTGAGAAGGAAAGAAGAAGATGAAGCAATAAGTCTGGTATGAAGATTTTTCGGAAGGAATCCGGATCTTACAATATATTCCTTGCCGATATTTAAGATTTCGATTATCCTGTCTGAGATCAGTTCTTTCTGATTGGAGAGTGCAAGCCGGGCGACAGGCAGCAGTTTTGCACTGAATGTTTCTGTCAGATCTCTGTATCTTGTTATTATGCTTCTGGTTTTTTCTGCGATCTGCAAGCTCAGATCATTAAGATGATCTTCCGATTCCGCTATCGAGCTGATAAGGAAATCAGCAACAGCAGTTGGTGTTTTAAGTGACCGGAAGGCCACGATATCGGTAACCGAAATATCTTTTTCGTGACCGATTCCCGTTATCACCGGAATTGGGAACTGTGTAACGTAATAAGCAATATTGTAATTATCGAACCAGCTAAGGTCGCTCTGGGAACCTCCTCCCCTGATTATTGCTACTACATCAAAATGGCCGACATTCGCGGCGATTTTTTCAAAGGCATTTATAACACTTTGTTCCGTTTCGCTTCCCTGCATCACCGCTTCGAAAAGTGCGGTATAGAATACATATCCGTAACGGTTTTCCTTAAGGTGTCTTATAAAGTCGGAATAACCTGCGGCGCTTCCGGAGGAAATGACAGCTATTCTTTGCGGGACAAATGGGAAAACCAGCTCTTTATTCATCATGATGACTCCATCTTCTTCGAGCTTTTTCAGTATCATTTGTCTTTTGATCGCCATTTCACCCACGGTGAAAGAGGGATCAATATCGGAAATGATAAGGCTTAATCCGTATATCTCGTGGTATTCGACTTTTATGCGGACCAGTATTTTAATTCCCGGTTGCAGGGATTCACCGGTTACATTTTCAAATAATGACTTAAGGAGTCTGTAACGGTTATTCCATATTATTGCTTTTACGCGTGCTCTTACATTTCTGTCGTCAGGTAATTTTTCGATAAGTTCAAGATAGCAATGACCTGCATAGTTTTCCTTTATCTCTGATATTTCTGCAACAACCCAGTAGAAATCAGGCATTGCAAGGTACAGTGAATCCTTTATGATCAGCTGCAACTGTGACAGGGAGAGTTTTTCATTCATTGTCAGCCAGCTGTTTTAATGATCTTTTTCAAAAATACTCCTGAAGATGTACGGAGTCTCAGGAAATATATTCCCTGTTCGCTGTTACGGAGAGCTGTTATCCGGAAATATCTTCCCGGTGAGGGATCAAGATCCTGCCGGTAAATGATCTTTCCGGATGACGAAAATATCTCTGTTATCAATGATCCGGGATTTTCCCTGAATATCAGACCGAAGTCGTCTGTGACAGGGTTTGGATAAACCAGGACATCATTTTCAGGTATTTCCAGGTAAATGTCCTGCAGCTTATTAAGAGCGCTGATCATATCAGGTATCCCGTAGCCATATAGTGAATCGGGAGCATGGTATCTGTCTCCCGACCGGCGTATTGCATCGATTATATTGTAGCAATCTGCTTCAGGCATTGCCTGGAGGAGACAGGCTGATGCACCGCTCAGAACAGGGCAGGAAAATGACGTCCCGCTTGATCTGGCTGTTGAAAGGGGCGAAACCTGGACTGAAACGCTGACACCCATTGCGGAATTATCAGGTTTTATTCTTCCGTCAGCTGAAGGACCGGCTGAAGAAAATGCAGAAATACTTTCATTTCCGTCAACCGCACCGACACAGATTACACTGTCGCCATCAGACGGTGCGAGTATTCTCTTCCATTCTTTATTTCTTTCATTTCCTGCACTGCTGAATACAAGTATTCCTTTTGATGCTGCAATATCTGCGACTGCTGTAATGAAGATGCTGTTACCGTCAAGGTCGGTGTATTTGTAATTAAGTGCAGGATCATCAAAATATCCATATCCCAGTGATGATGTAATTATATCTGCACCGGCACTGTCGGCATATTCGGCAGCTGCTGCCCAGAAGTCTTCTTCAACAGGAAATTCATCCGCAGTATCTTCTGTCCGGAAAAGCATATAGTCAGCACCGGGAGCCATTCCCAGCAGTTTTCCTTCTATCTGTCCGGCTAGGATCGAAAGAACTGCGGTTCCATGTGTGTGATGATCAAAAATGAATTTATTTCCTGTGACAAAGTCGAATGTAGCTCTGATACCTTTTCTTCTTCTTAAATGTTCCAGCGAAGGGATCTGATCTGCATACTGAAAGCCACCGTCATTTACTGCAATAAGGATCCCTTTCCCGTTAAATCCGGCGCTGTGAAGCAGATGTGCATTGATCATTCTGTGTGGCTGGTCGTAGGGAGGGAAATCCGTCTGAGTTGTGGTAAAATCAAGTTTGTCGGTATACATACTTTTATCTGCCGGATATTTAACCAGTCTTACATCCCTGACAAAAGGCAGACCTGCGATCAGGCCTGTATTAATGGGTTCGGAGGATTTAAAAAGGGCCGTATTCAGCCATTTTGATTTACAATGAAGTTTCAGACCTGAAGCTTCAATCTGAGCGATATAACCCCTGTAAACAGGCAGATCGCGGAAGTCGGGAACAATTATTCCTGCTTTCAGCCTTCTGTTGATAGCTCTCTCAGATAATAGTGATGAAGGATCTGTTATCCCGGTATTGGACCCTTTATCAGTAAAATAAATCCTGTAAAAATATCTGAAGGTCAATTCCTGTGCATTAACCAGGATTGTTGAAAAAAGCAATATGATGAGAGGGATTCTTTTCAATTTCGTCCGGAATGAATTGGTATATTCCTTTATTGCCTTATCTCTCCTGTATTTTGCGGTTCAGGGATTTTTCCCTTGTTTTTTTCCATATTGTCAATTATTTCAGCAGCATCAATATCCATCTGACGGTCTTTGGTCATTCCCAGGGTATAATTCAGCTCATATTTCTTAGTACCGTTTTCATTATAAATGGTCCATTTGCCTTCGCGGAAGTTATTTTGATATGATCCTGAAATTTCCTCTTTCCCGTTTTCAAACCACACGTCAAATTTCCCGTTTAGCAGACCGCCGGTATAATTTGCTTTCAGGAAGATTTTTCCGCTTGCATAATACTGTATCCATTCTCCTTCCTTTTTATCGTTACGGTAGCTGGCTTTTTCAGCTATTGTACTGTCAGTATAGAATTTAAGGGACAGGCCGTTTTTCATGTTTTTGGAATATTCTTCCTCATTAATGAGATAGCCGGGGATGGTTGAAGAATAGAATTTCCATTTTCCCTCCTTCATCTGGTTGATATATTTACCACTGGCAGCAGGAGACCCGTCAGGAAAGAATATTTTAGCATCTGCTTCTTTGCCCTTGTTTGTGAAAACCATAATGGAATTGAGACTCTGGTCGTCATAGTATCGTCTGAATTCGCCCACAGGGTACCCGTCCCTGAAAGTTCCTTCATATCGGATATTTCCGTTGGGATATCTTGTTATCCAGTGTCCCTGTTTTCTGCCCTCTTTGTCAGTGCTGTTAAGGATTGTATCAGTCTGGCACCAGCTAACTGCTGAGGCTGCAAATAGTATTATGATTGTGAATATTTTATGATTCATAATTAAAGAAACGGGAGAACTAGTGCAAAAGTACGAAAATGGTTTTTTAAAAAAAATAAACCGCAAAGTCCGCAATGTTAAACACAAAGTACACAAAGTCTATATCTGATATCTCCTTTGCGCTCTTTGTGTAACCCTGGCGTTCTCTGCGGTTAAAATTCTTTTTACAGCGGTTTTATTTTACCTCTTCAAAATCCACATCTGTAACCTCGTCGTTACCGGATTTTGAATCACTGCTTTTTTGCTGTTGCTGTTGCTGCTGGCCTGCCTGTCCGGGTCCCTGTTGTGATTCCCCGGGGCCCGCATTCTGAGCTGTTTTGTACATTTCCTCCGATGCAGACTGCCATACAGTGTTCAGGTTTGCAAGTGCTGAATCTATAGCATTAAGATCCTGGCTCTTATGAGCATCTTTCAGGCGGGACAGAGCCTCTTCGATTGCAGCTTTTTTATCGGGAGGAAGTTTATCCCCAAATTCCTTAAGCTGTTTCTCGGTGCTGAATATCATGCTGTCTGCAGTATTGATCTTTTCCGCTCTTTCCTTTGCTTTTTTGTCGGCTTCCTCATTGGCTTTTGCCTCATCCCGCATTCTTTTTATTTCATCATCACTGAGACCTGACGAAGCTTCGATCCTGATCCTTTGCTCTTTACCTGTACCCCTGTCTTTTGCAGTTACATGAAGTATTCCGTTGGCATCAATATCGAATGTTACCTCAATCTGCGGAATACCTCTGGGGGCAGGTGGAATGCCGTCGAGATGAAATCTCCCGATCGTTTTGTTTCCGACAGCCATTGGTCTTTCGCCCTGCAGGACGTGTATTTCCACTGAAGGCTGATTGTCCGCTGCTGTTGTAAAGACTTCCATTTTCTTTGTCGGTATGGTTGTGTTAGACTCAATAAGCTTTGTCATCACACCACCCATTGTCTCTATGCCCAGAGACAATGGTGTAACATCGAGGAGAAGCACATCTTTCACCTCACCCGTCAGAACACCACCCTGAATTGCTGCACCGACGGCAACAACCTCATCGGGATTGACACCTTTCGAGGGAGCTTTACCGAAGAAATTCTCTACCAGCTGTTGTATTGCCGGTATCCTTGTTGATCCTCCGACAAGAAGTACCTCGTCAATGTCAGAGACCGTATAACCCGAATCGGCCAGAGCTTTCCTGCAAGGTTCCACACATGCCTGGAAAAGCTTATCACATATTTTTTCAAAATTTGCACGTGTAAGTGTTTTGACAAGATGCTTTGGAATACCGTCAACAGGCATTATATAGGGAAGGTTTATTTCAGTTGAAGTAGTGCTTGAAAGTTCTATTTTAGCTTTTTCGGCAGCTTCTTTCAGCCTCTGCATTGCCATCGGATCTTTCCTGAGGTCAACACCTTCTTCCCTGAGGAACTCTTCAGCCAGCCAGTCAATGATAAGATGGTCAAAATCATCTCCTCCCAGATGGGTATCACCATTTGTCGACTTGACTTCAAAAACACCGTCCCCGAGCTCAAGTATTGAAATATCAAATGTTCCACCGCCAAGGTCAAATACTGCTATCTTGAGATCCTGAGATTTTTTATCCAGCCCGTATGCAAGAGATGCAGCGGTTGGTTCATTTATTATCCTTTTGACAGTAAGACCGGCAATCTCTCCTGCTTCCTTTGTGGCCTGCCGCTGTGAATCGCTGAAGTAAGCAGGTACGGTTATGACTGCTTCCGTGACTTCCTGACCGAGATAATCTTCGGCCGTTTTTTTCATCTTCTGAAGAATCATTGCAGAGATTTCCTGGGGTGAATATAATCTGTTGTCGATCTTCACCCTGGGAGTATTGTTTTCGCCTTTTGCAACATTATAAGTGACTCTCTTTATTTCTGTATTCACCTTGTCATAGGTTTCTCCCATGAATCTTTTTATTGAATATACAGTTTTTTTAGCGTTTGTAATTGCCTGGCGCTTAGCAGGATCGCCAACTTTGCGTTCTCCATTCTCAACAAATGCAACAATAGAAGGAGTTGTTCTTTTTCCTTCACTGTTGGGGATAACTACAGGCTCGTTGCCTTCCATTACCGCAACACATGAATTTGTTGTCCCGAGATCTATACCGATTATTTTTCCCATTTTATAAATTTTTGAATTATCGATTTTTCATTTTGATACAATTATTCAGCAATGATTATGCCATTTGAGATATCTGACAAAACGACAGTTTGCGACCTGATCAGGTTAAATGGCCCGGATAAAAAGAAAAGCGTAACTTTGCGCACGTGAGAAATTATACTTAGTGTTTGTTATCATGTTAATGTAAAAAGATATGCAGCCGTTTACTTCATGAATTGAAGCTGAAGGGTGAAAAATAAAAATAGCGATCATGCCAGAAATTCTTTACGAGGATAATCATCTTATAGCTTTGAACAAGCGATCTTCTGACCTGTCACAGGGAGATAAATCGGGTGATATTTCCCTGGATGATGAAGTGAAAAAATATCTCGCCGCAAAGTATAATAAGCCGGGTGAGGTTTTCCTGGGAGTTGTTCACAGGCTCGACAGGCCTGTAAGCGGTGTTATATTATATGCCCGCACATCAAAGGCCCTTTCAAGAATGAATGAGATATTCAGATCGACGCTTGTAAAAAAGACCTATCTGGCCATTGTAAAGGAACGTCCTCCGGAAGATGCCGGCACACTGGTACATTTTCTGAAAAAGATTGAGAAACAGAACAAAACATTTGTATATGACCATGAAGTGAAGGGATCGAAGAAAGCAAGTCTGACATACAGGATCACCGGACGGTCTGACAGGTTCTACCTTCTCGAGATCGTGCTTCATTCCGGACGTCATCATCAGATAAGGGCACAGCTTGCAGCAGCAGGTTGTCCGATAAAAGGAGATCTTAAGTATGGATTCAGCCGCTCGAATGAAAACGGCGGGATCAGCCTTCATGCTAAAAGTCTGGAATTCATTCATCCGGTCCGGAAAGAAAATATTGTGATCACAGCTCCTTTCCCCGGAGGAGATATCTGGGCAAGGTTCAATTATAAAATAAAAGAAAATGAGCCCTCAAAAGAAGACCCATCTTCAGGAATGAACATGAAAGCTCGATCGGAATTATGAACCAAAGTTAAGGTATGATCCGGGGCGGGGCGTTAATTTCAGGTTAATATGCGTTAACGAAAAGTTAAAAAATTTACTTGTTTAAACAGGATGATTTAATTTTGCAGCATGAACAGGGATAAATTCATATGGCTGATATTCATGATGCTGATCTCACTGATCGGTATAATATGGGTACAATCTGTATGGATAAGGAATGCTGTAGGCACCCAGAATGATAACTTCAATGCCGCAGTTATTGCAGGTATAAATGATGCCGCAAATTCAATCGAATCATCACGGGAAATGGATTTCTTTAACAATTTTATGTTCCCTGGTACAGGACCGGTCACAGGACAGGCAGACGATATTACCCGTTATATGAGTGTGGGCAGCTTTTTATCAACACCGGGAGATCAGCTGAGTGTAAGAATAACTAACCAGTCTGTAACCAAAACTCCGGGAAAGGATCCGGTAGTTGTAGTCCATGATACCATTATTAAGGCAGATAAAGATTCTCTGATTTTATTTCAACCTGGAACAGGAGATAATATTAATGGTATTGATGACATACAAAACAATGTCGGCAATAAAGACGGCTTAAACGTTCAGCAGCAGGAATTCATCAACTGGGTCAGAAGACGGCAGAATGAATTCCAGAATATGAGTAACAGGATGATATCCGAGATATATTCATGGGAAAAGACAATGGAGCTGAATGATGCTGAAATGGAATTTGCATTAAAAAAAGCACTTCTCTTCAGGAATATCAATACACCTTTTGAGTTTGCAGTAATCAGGAACGGTGTTGTAGGTGAAGGATCTTTTAAAAAGACCGGGAAGAATGATTTCCTGAAAAGTAATTATAAAGTAAGACTTTTTCCTGACAATATTATCCGTCAGGATCTGGTACTTTCAGTAGTGTTCCCTGAAAAGACAAATTATGTTCTCGGATCTATGGCATGGGTATTATCGGCATCACTGCTTTTTTCTCTGATCATACTGGCCACATTTGCAATGAGCCTGTTCTTTATTGTCAGACAAAAGAAGATCTCCGAAATGAAATCGGATTTCCTGAACAATATGACACATGAATTTAAAACTCCCATTGCCACCATATCCCTTGCCGCTGATACAATTACCAATCCGAGGGTGCTCGGGGATGAATCCAAAATACGGCATTTTGTCAGTATGATAAAGAAAGAGAACAGCCGTATGGATAAGAAGGTTGAAACGATCCTCCAGATTTCTTCACTTGACAGGAAGGAAATGACCTTCAGTTTTGAGGATCTTTCGCTTCATTCTGTTATTGAAAGGGCTGTTGAAGCAAATGATATCATTGTCCAGCAGAGGAACGGAAAGGTCAGACTTCAGCTTGAAGCTTCCGAAGCTCAGGTTTATGGCGACGGTGAACATCTTTATAACCTTGTAAATAACCTTCTTGACAATGCAATAAAGTATTCACCTGATGCTCCCGATATAAAAGTCAGTACCAGAAATAATGGCAGCGGGATCATAATGTCGGTGGAGGATAAAGGTATTGGCATGTCGAAAAGTGTTCAGCACCGGATCTTTGAAAGGTTTTACAGGAAACCTTCAGGGAATGTACATAATGTTAAAGGATTCGGACTTGGTCTGAACTATGCACAGGCAATTGTTAATGCTCACAAAGGAAATATCTCAGTTCACAGTGAACCCGGAAAGGGAAGCCGGTTTGATGTTTTTATACCTTATAACATGGAGAACGAAAAATGACAATAAAACCTGTGAAAATATTCCTGGTAGAAGACGATCTGAGCTTCGGATCGGTTCTTAAATCTTATCTTGAACTTAATGACTTCTCAGTCGACTGGATTGACGACGGAAAATATGCTGTTGAACATTACAGGAAAGGAATGTTTGACATTTGTATACTGGATGTTATGCTTCCTCATGTAGACGGATTCACTATTGCCAACGAAATAAGACAGATCAACAATTTTGTCCCGATCATTTTTCTGACAGCTAAAAAAATGAAGGAGGATGTATTAAAAGGTTACGGAGTGGGAGGGGATGACTATATCACCAAACCTTTTGATACCGATATCCTTCTTGCGAAACTGAGGGCAATACTTGCCAGACGTGATTTCCAGAACGGTACAAAAGATATTTATGAAATAGGGAAATTCATTTTCAATTCAAAATTAAGGACACTTACCCTGGGGGATGATGAGAAAAAGCTGTCACCAAAAGAAGCCCAGCTCCTTGAACTTCTGGCAATAAGTCCGAATACATTGATCAGCAGGGAGATGGCTCTGAAAAAAATTTGGGGTAATGATGATTATTTCACTGCCAGGAGCATGGATGTTTATATAACAAAACTGAGAAAGATCCTTTCTGAAGATCCTGATCTGAACATCAAAAATATCCATGGATCAGGTTTCCAGCTGATCATCACCGGGAATTGATATCAAGGCTTTGTCTGTTGAAACACAGGGGTAAAAGATGTTCAGCTCTTTGGATGATCCTTATACGGTTTTTTCCGCCAAGAATGATCCTTACAGGTCTGCCGTTCCTGAATTCTTCTTCGATAATGACCTGCCTGCAGTTTCCGCATGGTGATACAGGATCGTCGGTTATACCCTTTTCATTGGCGGCTGCAATTGCCAGGGCAACAGGTATATCACCCGGATGATTTGATACCGCGTTTGCCAGAGCATTGCGTTCGGCGCATATTCCTGAAGGAAATGCTGCATTCTCAACATTGGTGCCTGTCACAATATATCCACTTGCGAGTCTTACAGCTGCTCCCACTTTGAAGTTTGAATAGGGCGAATATGAATAATTTGCTGATCTTATTGCTGCCTCCAGCAACTCTTTGTCATCCCTCTTCAGTTCTTCAGTTTTATTTATCTCAGTATAAGAAAATGAGAAATCTACAGTTTTAATCATAAAACATATTATGCAATAATTAGCAAAGGTAGAAAAAAGAGCATTGAGTGCCTAAATTGTATGAATTACATAAAATTAATACAGCAGGAAATTCCTGATATTAAGCAGGCGGGTTCACTTTAAACTATTTTGCTATTTTTACCCAAAACTGAAGGTCAATGAAGAGTCGATCACATTTCCTGTGTCTGTTTATAATTCTGACCGTACTTGTTTCATGCAGGGTCAACAGGCCGGTTTTTACACACTCATCCGGAACAGCATCGGCAGGAGATTATATTCAGCGTTATAAAGATCTGGCTGTAAATGAAATGATCCGCTCAGGGGTGCCTGCAAGTATTACACTGGCGCAGGGAATGATAGAGTCTGATTATGGCAGGAGCACTCTTGCACGTACTGCGAATAATCATTTTGGAATAAAATGTCATGATGACTGGAAGGGTCCTTCTGTAAGGCATCATGATGACAGACGGAATGAATGTTTCAGGAAATATCCGGGACCTGAAGATTCATTTGCCGATCATTCGGATTTCCTCAGGACCAGATCGAGGTATAGTTTTCTTTTTGAACTGCCTCTCACGGATTACAAAGGGTGGGCAAGGGGACTGAAAAAAGCGGGATATGCAACAGATCCGCATTATGCTGATATGCTGATAAGGAAGATTGAGGAGTATAATCTCCATTATTATGATCATATGACGGCATCGGCACAGAGCCCGACGGGAAGAAAATCTGCCGGCAGATCAGATAAAGTCATTAAGTCTCAGATGCCGTCTGTGGGGGGAACAATTTCACCTGCAGGATCGGTAAATGAGAAGGAAGAAACGATAAAGGATTCCTTGCCGGAGCGTTCAGCACGCGAACAGAATGTGAAGAATGAAGATGTGCCGGTAATAAATGACAATTTTACAGTACAGATCCATGAGCAGAGAATAATGGTGAATAATGGATCACAATACATCATTGTGAAGGAAGGTGAGACAATCGATATGATAGGGAAAGACTATGGTGTATTCAGGTGGGAAATCCAGAGATTCAATGATCTGAAGGATGATTTTGAGCCTGAGGCCGGTCAGATGCTTTATATTCAGCCAAAACGTAACAAAGCCGGAGCCGGGAAAGAAAAACATATCACAAAGGCAGGAGAAACGATGCATTCCATATCCCAGAAATATGGTGTCAGACTGAACAAACTGTATGAATATAACAGGATACCGGAAGGAGCTGAGATAAAAGAAGGGCAGGAGGTATGGCTAAGGCAGACGAGGCCTGCTAAGTGACAGCTGTAGTTTCATCTGTCAGTTTATATCCTCTGAGGAACTCGGCGATATTCATTTTTTCCCTGCCTTCAAGCTGAAGTTTTAAAATATCTATAAATCCGTCATCACATGCGACTTTAAGGTAGTTCTTACCGTCAGACACTACAGATCCTGGTGCCAGATGGTGCTCAGTGATCTGTGGCTGAATCTCATATATCTTGATGTAATGTTTTAATTCACCCTGTCTCAGGAATGATCTTGCGCCGGGATATGGGGCCAGTCCTCTTATGAGGTTATGGATCGTCCTCGTTTCCCGGTGCCAGTCAATGATACAATCTTCGGGGAATATTTTGGGTGCGGTTTTGGGGACCTCGCCCGCTCTTAGAAATGCCGGCTGTGGCTGAGGTACAATATGATCTTCAAACATGGCCGACAGAGTTCTGATAACAAGTCTGGCTCCAAGTTTCATCAGTCTGTCATGAAGATCACCCGCATTTTCAAAAGGAAATATCCGTACGCCTTCCCTGAGCAATATTTTACCTGTATCGATCTTATCATCGATCAGAAAGGTTGTAACGCCTGTAAATGATTCGCCATTTATTATCACATGGTTTATCGGGGCTGCTCCCCTGTAATGTGGCAGTAATGATGCATGCAGATTAATTGTGCCTGCCGGAGGTATTTTCCAGACTGCTTCCGGAAGCATTCTGAAAGCAACCACGATGAAAATATCGGCTCTGAGATCTTTCAGTTTCTGAATGAATTCCGGATCTTTCAGGTTTTCCGGCTGAAGAACAGGCAGGCAGCTGTATTCGGCAAAGGCTTTTACAGCAGGTTTGGTTAATTTTCTTCCTCTTCCGGATGGTTTGTCGGGTGCAGTAACCACTGTGACAACATTCAAACCATTCATAAGCAGCGATCCAAGTGTTGCCACAGCAAATTCAGGCGTACCCATAAATACTATCCTGAGGTTTTTCATTCCGGTTTCTGCTGTATTATTATTCATAATCAGTCTTTAACAACATGTTTATAACATGTAAGGTTATGTCCCATCTTTTTGGCCTTGGTTTCAAGGTAGAACTCATTATATGGATTTGATTCTATGATCAGCGGGATTGTTTCGACTATTTTTATTCCATATCCTTCAAGCCCCGCCCTTTTTACCGGGTTATTGGAGATGAGCTTTATTTTGCCCAGTCCGAGGGCTCTCATAATACTTGCTCCAACGCCATAGTCTCTTTCATCTTCCCCAAATCCCAGTTCGAGATTAGCCTGTACTGTATCCATTCCCTCATCCTGCAGTCTGTAGGCTTTTATTTTATTGAAGAGGCCGATACCTCTTCCTTCCTGGCTCAGATATATGACAACACCCTTACCCTCTTTTTCCACCATTTCCATTGCCTTATGCAACTGCTGGCCGCAGTCGCAGCGCATTGATCCGAAGATATCTCCGGTAAAGCACGAAGAATGTACTCTTACCATAACCGGCTCATCCTTTGTCCATGTTCCTTTCACGAGAGCTCCATGTTCCAGTCCGTTGCTTGTCTGCCGGAAAGGTATGAAATCAAATTCTCCCTTGTCGGTCGGAAGTTTCACCCTCTCTCCGGTTTCAATGATGGTATCTCTTTCGAGCTTATATTCAATAAGATCGCCTATTGTTATTATTTTGATCCCGAATTTCTTTCTTAATTTGACCAGATCAGCAAGTCTGGCCATCGAGCCGTCGTCATTCATTATTTCCACGAGTGCACCTCCGGGGTTCAATCCTGCAAATTTTGTAAGGTCGACAACAGCCTCAGTATGACCGGCTCTTCTAAGAACGCCTTTGGATTTGGCTTTCAGAGGGAAGATATGTCCGGGGCGACCCAGTTCCGATGGTAAGGTTGCGGGATCCACCAGTGCTTTGATAGTACGTGCACGATCTTTTGCAGAGACACCTGTTGTTATATCGGAGGATATCAGATCGACAGAAACGGTAAATTGTGTTTCATGAAGAGAAGTATTATTCCCGACCATAAGGTTAAGATCCAGTTCATCACATCTTTCTTCAGGTAGGGCCACACATATCAGTCCTCTTCCGTGTTTTGCCATGAAATTTACAATCTCCGGAGTTATAAGCTCCGCGGCACAAATAAAATCACCTTCATTCTCCCTGTCTTCGTCATCAACAACAATAAGGAGTTTCCCCTGTTTTATATCCTCTATTGCCTCTTCAATTGTATTAAGCTTAATGTTGCTCATCAGTAATATTTGTTATATCAGATTTTGATCTTTTCCCCTGGAAAATGATCCTGTAAAGAAAATCTTTTATTTTCCTGAAAAACAGGAGATAAGTATCGACATTCATAATCATGGAGTCGTTTGAAGCTTTATATGTCAGAAAAACACCTATTGGCAGAAGGATGTATGACGATGCCCACATTCCTGCAATACTGCTTACCAGGTTTTCCTCGACAAGTTTTTCAGCCGACATTGAAATCACATACCAGATCACAAAGAAGAGGATTGAAATGACTGTCGGTGTTCCCAGTCCGCCTTTTCTGACTATTGCACCGAGAGGTGCTCCGATGAAAAAGAAAACTAGGCAACCGAAAGGAAGTACCAGCTTTTTATGCCAGTCGACCTCATATCTCTTCATGAATCTTATCTGCATCTTCATTGTCTCGGTTGTCATTGAAAGGAAATTAGAAGCTTCTTTTGCGTTTTCAAGAGCTTTTGCAACGGCAATCCTTTTGTCATAATTGCGGAGTTTGCCGTAGAGCAGTCCGGGATCAAAACTTAGGGAATCTTCTCCCGGATCGCTTATGCTTCCGTCAATATTGTACATTATATTCCTTTCTGTAAAGATCCTTGAATCCCTGAATTCTTTGAATTGCTGATAGTACTTTGTATTATATTCGTTGTTTAGTGAGTCGATATAGAATGAGAGCTGTGACAGGTTAAGCATCCAGGAAGTTGATCTGAACAGATCGTCACTGCTTCGTTCAAGGTCAAATCCTGAAAGTGATATTACTATTGTCTGTTCCCTGAATTCGTCTTTTCGTGAAGGGAATTTCTTCTTATCCGCTGCAACGTTTTTCTCTTCAATCTCGGTAAATGATCTCCCGTTATAAAGGGTCATTATCATTGCTGTCTCGTCGGGTGTGATTTTCATATAACCCGAGTCTGCAGTTGTTACCGAATTATTTCCTCGTTTTTCCCGGTGGTCATAGATGATCAGTCCGTCAAGGCGGTTTGTAACAGGGTCCTTTGAAGTTATTTTTATGCTGAATCCATCGATGTCATTATTGAAAGATCCTGCCTGCAGGTTAATGTCCGGCCGTTTACGTCTGATATCATAAAGGAGCATTCTGGCCTGACGGTTTGAATATGGCAGCACATAGTTTGAGAAAAGGAATGACACAAGGACCAGTACTCCGATCAGTACCATCAGAGGTCTCATTATTCTCATCAGAGGTATTCCGGCAGATTTAAGTGCGGTCAGTTCGCTGAATTCCCCCATATTGCCGAAAGTCATCAGTGCGGCAAGCAGTATTGCCAGAGGCAGTGCGGTTGGTACAAAGGACAGTGCGAACTGAAAAAGAAGTTCGGATAGTATTTCGAAATTGAGGCCTTTTCCGGCGAGTTCATCCACGTACATCCAGAGAAACTGCAAAAGGAGTATTATAAGCACAATGCAGAATGTGAGTACGAGAGGACCAATGAATGATTTTAGTACGAACTTGTCGACTTTTTTCACCGGAAATAAATTTCAGGATGCAAATTTACCGAATTTACTTGGTTTTGCAACGAAATAGTCATTGTGTAGATCGGGAAAGGTTGCTTCGTCCCGCCTGAGGCGGGACTCGCAATGACTTTGCATTTGATTGGCATTGTGATTATCCGGATCAGTTTCGTAGCTATCTTTCAGGTATCGCATCACTCTTAGTGGTGACATTTTACGCTTCGCAATTTCGCCCTTGTGCCACTTACCCGATGCGTCGTTTAACCCTTGCTCCCTTGCTCCCTTGTGCCTCTGTGCCCCTGCGCCACTGTACCGTTGTGCCGTTGCGCCGTTAATCACATCCCGAGTGTACGTTTCAGGTCTGTGATCTGTGAATCCCAGAGGAAGATGGCATCTTCTTTTTCTTCAGGTTCGGCGAAGTCGATGATTATAAGGGCGAGGCTGCCTGAAAGTTCTTCAATATTGATCCGGAACTCGAAGTAATTAGAGGAAGTATCTTCGGAATCGAGCCATTCAAAGCGAACAAGTTTATTTTCCTTAAGAGCAATGAGTCTGGCTCTGGCTTCTGATTTGTTCCAGTGGAAAGTAAAAATATCACCTTCAATACTGACATCATCTGCGAACCATTCGCATAGTCCTTCAGGTGTGCTGAGTCTTGAAAAGAGAACCTTAGGCGAGCAGTTCAGTGTATATTCCAGTTCGTATTTCAACCTCATCAGGTATATTGGTATTACTGTTCTGCAATATAGAAAAAATAAAATTATAACAAAACATTCTTGTTGGTATTTACCTTCAAACTACATATATTTGCACCCGCAAAATCCTTCTTCGCCACCTCCTCCGCTTAAGCTACGGAGGTCGAAGAAGGCTACGGAGGACAAAGGGTCCTCCTTCGTTAAAACTACGGTGGACGCGGCGAGATAGCTCAGATGGTTAGAGCGCATGATTCATAATCATGAGGTCGGGGGTTCAATTCCCCCTCTCGCTACAAAGGGAAGCCCGGCACGCAGTGCCAGGGCTTTTTTATTTCAGGATGGAGCCGCAAGCTTGCTTGCAGGCGACAGGATGAGATCGGAAGAGCGTCGTGTAGGGAAAGAGTGTAGGATAGGGTGT
>CAYQZL010000051.1:0-26472 GCA_964421975.1 uncultured Rikenellaceae bacterium | reverse complement strand
AGCTACAGGCTTGCGGCTCCCGGCAACAAGATCCCTTATGACGGGAACCGGATACTGCACGCCGCACGCCGGAGACCTCGCGCCGGTTGCCGCATGCCGGTTGCCGCACACCGCACGCCGCTCGCCGGACGCCGCGCGCCGGACGCCGCGCGCCGAAAAATAAATGACCCAATAAATTTATTGTTAAAGTACCTGATTATAAAAAAATAATTATCTTTGCCCCGCTAAAAACAGATTAGAATAAGGAAATGGCATATCACAAATCATCGAAAAAAAGGATCAGGCAGACAGCAACAAGGAATGAGGCCAATAAATATCATGCAAAGACCATGCGTAATGCTCTTAAATCTATCCGTAGCACGACAGATAAAAAAGAAGCTGCTGAGTTGCTTCCCAAAATGAATTCCATTCTTGATAAACTTGCCAAGAAGAATATTATTCACCATAAAAAAGCCGCAAACCTGAAATCTTCTGTAACAAAACATGTTAACAATTTGAAATAAATCAGATTAGTAAGTATAATAGAGGGCTGTCAGTAACTGACGGCCTTTTTTATTTTCACGGTAATTTCCTATATTGCATAAGGAATAAAAATTATCGCTGTATGTCGTTAAAGATAACTGACTGGGCTGCCGAGGACAGACCCAGGGAAAAACTCATTCAGAAAGGTACATCAAGCTTAAGCGATGCCGAACTGTTAGGTATACTGATCAGCTCAGGCACTAAGGACAAATCGGCTGTGGATCTGGGCAGAGAACTGCTCAGCATGGCAAACAACAACCTGAACAACCTGGGGAAACTGACTATCACAGATCTGAGAAAACTGCATGGAATAGGTCCTGCACGAGCCGTAACGATCGCCGCCGCCCTTGAACTGGGAAGAAGAAGAAAACTATCGGAAGCGGAGGAATCAATCCGCATAAAATGTTCCAAAGATGTCGCAGATATCTTTCAACCACTGCTATCAGATCTGGTACATGAAGAATTCTGGATCTTATACCTTAACAGATCAAATAAAGTGATAACCAGGATGAAACTCAGCCAGGGAGGAGTAAGCGGAACTGTTACTGATGTAAGGATTGCAATGAAAAAAGCTGTTGAATGCCTGGCATCCGGGATCATATTGTGCCACAACCATCCATCCGGAAACCTGAATCCCAGTGAGGCTGATACAAAGATAACCCAGAAAATAAAAGAAGCGGGAGCTTTTATGGATATTCAGTTGCTCGACCACCTGATAATTTCTGAAAAGGATTATTACAGCTTCGCTGATAACGGGCTGGTATAGACGGTATTACGGCGTTATGATGTTGCGGTGTTGAGGTGTTGCGGCGTTAGGGTCCTACGGCGTTGAGGCCCTGGTAAGCAACCTAATGGTCGTTGGGTACAAGAGTTTCCCCTCCTTTTTAAGGAGGGGTGGCCAGACGCAGAAATCGTAGGACTTGCAGAAATTTTTATTGTCTGGCCGGGGTGGTTTATTTAATTCTGAGAAATAGGTTCACTTTAGCTACATCGGTTTTAACCACCCCGGCCGGGAAAGCAGAATTGTAAACATTTCAAAATCAGTAATCCCGGCCACCCCTCCTTAAAAAGGAGGGGAAACTTATTTAATCATGAACCAGTTAATTATTGCGGTTTTTGTTATTAAAATGATTCTTAAGTTGATAGCTATCTGTTAAGGCGATGAGGCATGCGGGAGAAAGGATAGGGAATTACATAATTTTTTTATAATTTAATAATTTACTGTTATCGTTACATTCCTTCAGCAATTCATTGATACTTTTCCCGAAAACAGGATGAATTATCTCCCCTCCTATTTCAGAAAGCGGAACCAGGACAAACTTTCTTTCATGCAACCGGGGGTGGGGTATTACAAGTGCTTTGTTATTGATTATCCGGTTGCCGAAAAGTAAAATATCGATATCTATAATCCTCGACTTATATCCTTTACCTTCCCTGAGCCTTCCCATCATGGCCTCTGCCATCAGTATCCTTCCAAGTAATCCTGAAGGTGTAAGATCGGTCTCAATTTTAACAGTCATGTTCAGAAAATTGCTTTCGCTCTGAAAACCCCATGGTTCTGTTTCGTAGACCGATGATACGACGATAACTCTGCCTATATGTTTCTCAACAAGAGAAACAGCTTTGCGGAGATTATCCTCCCTTTCTCCCATATTTGTTCCGATGCCAAGAAAAGCTGTTCTCACCTCACCTGTTCAATATCTTCAAATTTATTAAATCCGATGACAACTTTAAATAATTTTAGGGTTTTTCATATATTTGGCTCTCTTTAATTTAATCTCTTCCGGCGATGAAAAATTTTCTTATTTACGTACTGGCTACAATAACAGGTATCATACTTGCATCACTTCTGTTTTTCCTTGTCATGATGGCCAGCCTCAGTATTATGGTGGCTTCGGGCAGTAAAAGTGTTTCGCTGACCGATAATTCAGTCCTGGTATTGAAGGCCGGAGTACCCATTCCTGACAGAACCAATCCTAATCCATTCGCGGGATTTGATTTCGTTGATATGACAATAACACCTGCTCCCGGACTTAACGACATACTACGAAATATAGATAAAGCCGCAAATGATGAAAAAATAAAAGGTATCCTGATCGAAAACGGAGTCATGACATCAGGATGGGGTACTACGGAAGAGATCCGCAGTGCACTCAGACAGTTCAGGGAAACCAGCGGTAAATTTGTGATCGCCTATTCCGAATATGTTCTTCCACAGGAGAGCTATTACCTTTCGACCGCTGCTGATAAGATCTTTCTAAATCCCGCATCAACTCTCGATTTCAAGGGGCTCAGCGGGGAAGTTATGTTTTACAAAAACGCTCTTGAAAAGATTGGAGTGGAAGTACAGGTAACCCGTCATGGAGCATTTAAAGGAGCCGTTGAACCATATATTCTTGATAAACTCAGCGAAGAGAACAGGGAACAGATTAAAGATTATATGGGCTCAATCTGGAACCATGCAGTCAGCATGATCGCCGAATCAAGGGATCTGACTGTGGAAAAGGTCAACATTCTTGCTGATAAACTCGCCGGATACAAAGCTGATGGTGCACTGGAAAGCGGACTGGTTGACGGACTTATTTATCGTGACCAGCTGATTGATACACTGAAAATACTTTCAGGACTCGAAACAGAAGATAAAATCAGCATGGTCCCGATGCACAAGTACACGAAAGTTCCGGATCCGAAAAAAGTCTACACTACAAAAAAACGAATAGCCGTCATATATGCATCAGGAACCATTTCCATGGGAAGAGGAAATGAAAATAATATCGGATCAGACAAATATGCGGAAGTGATAAGGAAAGAGAGAAAAGACAGCACCGTAAAGGCAATTGTTCTGAGGGTTAATTCTCCCGGAGGAAATGCAATTGCATCCGATGTTATGTGGAGAGAGCTCGACCTTGCAGCGAAGGTAAAACCTGTTGTAATATCTATGGGAAACTATGCAGCCTCGGGAGGTTATTATATCTCAGCACCGGCAACCAGGATATATGCCGATCCTACAACCATTTCCGGATCAATTGGTGTTTTCGGACTAATTCCCAACACAGGCAGGCTGATGGAACAGAAACTGGGAATAAATACCGAAACGGTCAATACAAATGAAAATTCAGACTTCCCTTCAATCTTCAGGCCAATGAACACTTATGAGAAACAGGTAATGCAGGGAAGCATTGAAAAAACATATAGTGAATTCGTAAGTAAAGTCGCAGCCGGAAGAAAAATGACTTTTGAATCTGTCGACAGTATTGCCCAGGGACGTGTATGGAACGGTACCACAGCGATGAGACTTGGTCTGGTTGATTCTATCGGTGGTCTGAAAGATGCAATAAAAGGTGCAGCTGCACTGGCAGGTATTGAAACTTATTCAATAAGGGAACTCCCGACCATCGAAGATCCTTATATGAAGCTCCTGAACCAGCTTGGAGCAGAGATAAGAACCGGTCTGCTGAAAAAAGAACTTGGTGAATCATTCAGATTCTATAAAGAGTTTTCAGAAATAAGGGAGCTTTCAGGAATACAGGCACGATTACCATATTTCATAGAGATAAACTGATAAATGGGGAACAGACGAAGCATATTCCTGTACCCCTTTTCAATTATCTGGAGAATAATAACCGGCTTCAGGAATTTTCTCTATGACAAAAAGATCCTCCATTCTCATAAATTTGATATCCCGCTTATCTGCGTTGGCAATATAACAGTTGGAGGAACAGGAAAAACACCTCATGCCGCTTATATCATCGGTCTGCTGAAGGATAAATATAATGTAGCCCTCCTGAGCCGGGGTTATAAAAGGAGAACCAGGGGTTTCCGGATCGCAACTCCCCGGACGGTCACCTCTGACATAGGTGATGAACCATTTCAGATAAGCAGGAAATTCCCCGATATTACAGTCGCTGTCGACAGCGACCGGACCAGGGGAATTAAGAAAATCCTTGAACTCAAACCTTCAACAGATGTCATTATCCTCGACGACGGGTATCAGCACAGAAGAATCACTCCCGGCTTATCCTTATTGTTATCGGATTATGAAAGACCCATGTCCCGCGACCATCTTCTTCCATTTGGTGATCTCAGGGAAAGTATCAGGAATGTTGACCGGGCAGATATAATGATTATTACCAAAACTCCCGAAAATATACCAGTTGAAAATCAAAAGATTGCAGAAGCAGAAACAGGAATACCCGCAGAGAAAAAGCTCTTTTATTCTGATTTCATTTACCTGGATCCGGTACCGTTATCCGATAAAGCAAGTCAGCCCGGCCATCTTCCTTCAGATCCTGAATGTGGTATCCTGCTGATAACCGGGGTCGCCAGTCCGGAACCTCTTTACCGTCATCTTCTCAGGTATTATAAGAAAATAATCCATCTGTCTTTCAGCGACCATCATTATTTCACCATGAAGGACATCCGCAAAATTCAGGATGCATGGGATAAACTGGGGACAGAAAGGAAGTATATTATCACTACTGAAAAAGATGCTGTAAGGATCAGGGAATTGACTTTTTTCCCGGAAACACTTCTTTCATCAACATATTATATCCCTGTTGAAGTAAATTTTCTCAATAATAAAAAAGAAGAATTTGATAATCTGATAATTGAATATGTTAGAAAAAATAAACGAAACAACTGAGTTTCTAAGGGGAAGAGGATTTATCAATCCTGATGCAGGCATTATACTGGGGACGGGTCTGGGCGGACTTACAGCCGGAATAGAGAATCCCCTGGAAATAGATTACAGGGATATACCTAACTTTCCCGTATCAACCGTGGAAGGTCATGAGGGCAGGCTTATTTTCGGCAATTTCGGGAATAAGAAGATCGTTGCCATGAAAGGAAGATTTCATTACTATGAGGGTTACGGTCTTGATAAAGTGGCATTTCCAGTCAGAGTTCTGAAGTATCTGGGCATTAAGTGTCTTTTCCTTTCCAATGCGGCAGGAGGAGTGAATCCTTCATTTGAGATTGGTGATATAATGATAATAACCGATCATATCAACCTGCTTCCCAATCCCCTTATCGGTCCTAATGATGAACGCATAGGAGTACGTTTCCCCGACATGGGGGAGGCTTATGACAGGTACCTGATAAAAAAGGCCATTCAGATAGCACACGAACATAAAATCAAAGTGCAGAAAGGGATTTATCTCTCCACAACAGGCCCTACATTTGAGACACCGGCCGAATATAAATATTTCCGGACGATAGGTGCAGACGCTGTGGGAATGTCAACCACCCCTGAGGTAATTGTTGCACGCCACATGAACCTCCCCTGTTTTGCTGTAAGTATCATTACCGATCTTGGTGTTGAAGGAAAAATTGAATATACAACTCATAAATCGGTACTTGAAGAAGCTGCAAAAACAGAAGAGAAAATGACAACACTTATGACGTCTCTCATTTCAACTCTTTAGACTAATTACCACAAATTTTCCCCCCTCTCAGGGGGGATAAAGGGGGGTTTTTATTACATAACAGTATGTTTTTCAGGGGGGATAAAGGGGGGTTTTTACCACATAACAGTATGTTTCTCAGGGGGGATAAAGGGGGGTTTTTACCACATAACAGTATGTTTTTCAGGGGGTACTAAAGGGAAGGTGTTACAAAGCAACAGAAACCTTCCGGTGGGCAGTAAGATACCCTAATTACTTCTTGCGGAAATCCCCGTCCGGACTGAGGAGGGCCTGCCCCTGGTAGGGGGCTGAAATCCTGCAATTAATACAACTTTTTCTCCAGCATATATTCGGCAATCTGTACAGCATTTGTTGCCGCACCTTTGCGTATATTATCCGAAACAATCCACAGGTTAAGGCATTTCTCCTTCGACAGATCCCTTCTTATCCTCCCCACAAATACCTCATCCCTGTTATGAGCAAGTATCGGCATGGGATATTCGTTCCGGGCAGGATCATCATAAATGACATTCCCGGGAAATCCTGCTATGAGTGATCTGACTTCTTCTATATCATATTCATTTTCAAATTCAACATTCACAGCTTCCGAATGTCCTCCCACAACCGGTATTCTTACAACTGTCGCAGTTACCATTATTGACTGGTCTTCAAGTATCTTTCTTGTTTCATCCAAAAGTTTCTGCTCTTCTGTTGTATATCCGTCAGGCTGAAATGTACCACCATGAGGGAAACAGTTTAGGTCTATGGGGTGAGCATAGGCCATTTCACCCTTAATACCTTTCCTTTCATCTTCCATCTGCTGTACAGCTTTCACACCCGTTCCGGTAACCGACTGATAAGTTGCAACAACAAGACGTCTGATCTTGTATTTCCTGTGAAGGGGAGCCAGTGCCATTACCATCTGAATAGTTGAGCAATTAGGATTTGCGATGATCCTGTTGCCTTTCTTTATGACATGACTGTTTATTTCAGGAACCACCAGCGGGATCTCTTTATACATTCTCCAGGCTGAAGAATTATCAATGACCACAGTTCCGTTCTTGGCAAATACAGGAGCCCATTCCTTTGAAGTGGAAGCACCTGCCGAGAATATGGCAAATTCCGGTTTTTCTGCGACAGCATCTGTGACGCTGATAACCTTCACCTGGTTACCCATGAAAGTGATCTCTTTCCCCACCGATTTCTGTGATGCGACAGGGATCATTTCAGTTAAGGGAAAATTCCTCTCTTCAAGAACATTCATCATTGTCCGGCCAACCATGCCGGTTGCTCCTACAACAGCAACTTTCATTTTTTTCAGTTTGTGTTTTGTTAAATAATGACTAATTTTATGCTTGCAAAAAACGGTCAAAAATAACGTTTTTTTCAATCCGTCCCGCTGCATGAAAAAAGTTATTTTACTGTCTATTTTTGTGCCACTTATGGCACAAAGCCAAACTGTTCACCGCTCTGAATCCGGCCTGGATCATATTACATCCGGTGTAAAACCCGGAGATATTGTAATAACTGAAATAATGGCTGACCCTGTTCCGGCTGCAGGGCTTCCTTCCGAAGAATATCTGGAGATCCTTAACCGCTCTGAAAATAAGGTAGATCTCAGCGGCTGGAAACTAATGTCGGGGGATCAGAATTCCTTTTTCCCCGGAATAAATTTAGAACCGGGAGAATACCTCATTGTATGTGCCGTTTCAGATACAACATTATTTAAAGGTTTCGGACGTGTTGCCGGATTACGACCTTTCCCGGCACTTACTGACAAAGGAAAAATAATTGTTCTCTGTGATGACCGGGGAAACCTTATCAATGGTGTTGAATATTCATCCGCATGGTATGGTACAGCTCTTAAAAGTAACGGCGGCTGGTCTCTTGAGATCATTGACATTAATTTCCCCTTTTTTGGGGAAGGCAACTGGGAAGCTTCTTCTGCAAGGGAAGGTGGCACTCCGGGATATATGAATTCGGCAAGCCGGCCGAATCCGGATAACGAATTTGCAGGAATTACAAACATATTCCCGGAAGACAACTCCAGGATAATTATCGAATTCAGTGAACCTGTTCCTGATCTGGAATCTCAAATAAACGAAATAATCCTAGGTGAATCAGGTATTACAGCTTCGGGACTAATGGATCCGCTGTATCGTCGTTTTACCCTTACACCCGGGAACCCTCTGGAAAATGACAGGATTTATACATTATACCTTCCTCCCGGTATCACTGATTTTGCAGGCAATGATCCGGCAATACATAATTTCAGTTTCGGGCTTCCGCGATCACCAGTGATAAAAGATCTTGTCTTCAATGAACTTCTTTTCAACCCACTGCCATATAATTCCGATTTTATAGAACTATTCAATATTTCAGACAAGGTGCTTGATGCTTCTGAAATACTCATAGCATCAGTTAATACGGAAAACGGTGAGATATCTGAACCGGATGAGTTATCTTCAATCAGAAGATGTATCATTCCCGGAGCATATTATGTTGTAACAGCCGACAGAATGAATGTGATATCTGCATTCCCCCTTTCTGTGCCGGAAAATATATTTGAAGTTTCTTCACTACCGTCAATGCCCGATAACAGGGGACATCTTCTGCTCTATAACAGGTATCTGGATAAGATAGATGAAGTCCTGTACAACGAAAAGATGCATTATTCCCTTCTTTCAGGCAGGGAGGGGATATCGCTTGAAAAGATCAGGCCTGATCTTCCTTCTGACGAAAGTATGAGCTGGCACTCTTCGTCAGAGAGTTCAGGATGGGGAACACCCGGAAGCAGGAATTCCGTATTCATAAATCCCGGAGGTGAGAATGAAACCGTTGTACTGTCCTCGCGGAAAATATCTCCGGATAATGATGGTTATGAAGATGTTCTTGTGATCGGGATAAATCCGGATGATCCGGGAAGTATTGTTACCGTCACTCTTTTTGATGAAACCGGTGCCTATGTAAAAAGACTGGCGGAGAATTATCTGGCAGGGACCGGTTCCTCAATAGTATGGGATGGTACAGCGGATGACGGAACTCCGGTACATCCTGGTATATATATTCTGCTTATAGAAAAGTATAATGCCGGCGGCAGTGTTGAAAGATGGAAAAAAGTATGCGCGGTAAATTAGTTCTCCAGGAATTTTATTGCAAATTTCAGGGTTGTGTCAATCTGTTCCCAGATCGGATAAAAGCCTTTATTATCAAGGATATTGCGTGCAATGTAGGCTTTGATCTGTGTATGGATCACCCTTCCTGAAATTTTCATTCCGTCAGGATCGGGTTTTATTGAACTGCCTGCAAAACCTGTTGCAGAAGGCTGAGAATTATCAGTCTGGTTTTTAGTGCCGTTCTCATTAGCTGAAGGCAGAGACTGTGCCGTCCTTATATTCCCGGATGCCAGGAACCTGCTGAACTGATCAAGTAAACCCTGTTTGTCAAGATATTTTTCCAGTTCATCTGCCTCAGAATATTTTTTAAGTACATCCCTGTTATTTTCTGTATATTTCAGAGCAAACTGGTAGATATATGGTCTGACAGACAGAAAATAAGGTGAAATTTCTGAAGTATCGACAGGCACGAATTTATCAGGCATTATACCTCCACCTCCATAGACTGTTTTGCCTCCCGGTGTTATGAATTTCATGGATTCAGAAAAATGAATACTGTCAGATACCTCAAATTCCCCCCGGTTAAAGCGGGAGTTAAGATCATCAAAGTAATCGGCAAAGCCTTCAGAATAGGGTTTCTGTATTGATCTTCCGGTGGGGGTATAATATCTGGCTATTGTCAGTCTCATTCCCGAACCGTCAGCAAAAGGAATTGGTTCCTGGACCAGGCCTTTCCCGAAAGATCTTCTTCCGATTATTGTCCCCCTGTCATTATCCTGCACTGCTCCGGCCAGAATCTCGCTTGCGGAAGCGCTCCATTCATCAATCAGTACTACCAGGTCGCCACTTTCAAATTCTCCCTTCCCTGTTGCACGGGCCTCATTTCTTGGCTGGTTCCTTCCCATTGTATAAACGATGAGCTGACCCTGTTTAAGGAACTGGTTGGCGATCTGGACCGCGTCTTCCATAATACCGCCGGCATTACCGCGCAAATCCACAATCAGTTTTGTCATACCCCTGTCTCTCAGTTCTTTCAGACCTTTCATGAATTCATCGAAAGTGGTGATGGCAAAATTATTGATCTTTATATATCCTGTCTGGTCGTTTATCATATATGCCACATCCACGCTGTATATCGGTATCTTGTCACGCACAATGTTAAAGGAAAGGAAGTCATTATACCCTTTCCGCAGTATCTTAACCTTAACTGTTGTTCCTTTCGGTCCTTTCAGCATCCCCATTACATCTTCATCGTTTATTCCCTTACCAGCGACCAGGGAATCATTGACATACAAAATTTTATCACCCGCCAGAAGCCCGATCTTTTCGGATGGGCCTCCCGGGATCGTACTTATTACAAGAATAGTATCCGTAATCATGTTAAATGAAATTCCAATTCCTTCAAAATTACCCTGAAGTGATTCATTTGCACGTACAAGATCTTTTGCAGGTATATATACTGAATGAGGATCTAGTTTTTTAAGTACCGCGGGAATAGCTGCCTCCACGAGATCGTCGCGGTTAACGGAATCGACATAATTCCTTTCTATGATATTCATAATGGTACTCAGCTTATCATTTCTCGGCCGTATGCCTGCCAGCTGTGAAGGATCACTTCTATGGGGAAGTATCACACCGATAAGAATACCAAGCACCAATGTGATTGCCAGCATAAGGGGCAGAAAAATATTCCACTTTGTATTATTGTTGTTCATAGATATCATTTTCGGGATCAATATAAACCAGTTCTATACCGGCACGTTTAAGAAGGTCCAGCCCGTCAGTTATCCGGTACTTATTGCAGTAAACAACCCTCCTGATTCCTGACTGGATTATCAGTTTTGCACATTCCATACAGGGAGATGTTGTAACATACAGAGTCGAGTTTTCGCTGGAATTATTCGATTTAGCTACCTTAGTGATGGCATTTGCTTCTGCATGAAGAACATATGGCTTTGTTACATTGTTTTCATCCTCGCATACATTCTCAAAACCGGAAGGAGTACCATTATAACCATCCGAAATTATCATCTTACCTTTAACGATCAGAGCTCCTACCTTACGCCTTTCACAATATGAATTCTGAGCCCAGATAAGGGCCATTTCAAGATAACGCTTATCAAATGCTGCCTGCTTCTCACCATAAGGCTTAATGCAATCGTGGCTTGCCATACTGAAATGCTCTGCTATTAGAAATTTACAAATTTAAACAATTAAATACGTATTTGCCGGATGTTATTAAAAATTTTAATCTTAATATTAACATCATTTAACGCCGCCCTAAGGTTTTTGTTTCATGATAACATTCGCAGATAAAATAATATCATTTTACACTGATATAGAATTCAAAGTGACCCTGCCACGTGGAATATCAGTTATGAATCCTTTCCGGAATGATCCGGATGTCATGAACACAGCATCTCATTTCTATAAAAAATATTACAACGATAACAGGGAACGTCATATAATACTTGGTATCAACCCGGGAAGATTCGGTGCAGGAGTAACCGGTATACCTTTTACCGATACAATCAGACTTGAAAAGAAATGTGGCTTGTCCCTCCCCGGTGTCGAAAGCCATGAAACCTCATCGGTATTCATCTACGATATGATAGATCAGTACGGCGGACCTCAAGAATTTTATGGCGACCATTATATAAGTGCGGTCAGTCCGCTCGGATTTACCTCAACAAATCCCGGGGGCAAAGAGGTAAATTATAATTATTATGACAGCAGGGAGCTAGCTGACACTTTAACCGGTTTCATTCTTGAATCGTTAAAGATCCAGCTGGAATTCGGGATTTTCAGGGATACCTGTTTCTGCCTGGGAAGCGGTAAAAATTATAAATTCGTTTCAGAACTGAATGAGAAATATAATTTCTTCGACAAAATAGTCCCCCTTGAACACCCAAGGTATATAATGCAGTACCGTCTTAAAAAGAAGCAGTTTTATATAGATACATATATTGAGAAGCTGAAATCAATTTCAAAATAGAAATATTAAAATATATTTTACGCCTTTTAAAATGGCTGTCTATCGTATTTTTACGAAATACGTATTATAATATGTATTAAAATACGTATTTTAATACATATTTTTTTAATAAATAATTTTATGGATACACAGTAGATATTTTCAATACTTCTGGTAAATTTCGGCCCACGACAAAAAACAACATGACTTATATGCATCATCTGATCACAATCTCACGTTCTCTCCCCGGTTTGACGGGATACAATCCGGAATTTCAGACACTTGTATGGACATGGATCATCCTTATGACAATTGTCATTTCCGTCTGTTTCATTGCTTCTGAAATTACCCGCAATTACAGCCAGGTTGATAAGCTCTGGAGTCTTATTCCTCCCGCTTACGGATGGATAACTGTCTGTGCATTTCCATCGCCCAGGATTATCATAATGGCGTTGCTTGTAACTATATGGGGATTACGTCTGAGCTACAATTTCAACAGAAAAGGCGGCTATAATATCATACCTTGGAAAGGAGAGGAAGATTACAGATGGAATTATCTGAGAGGGACAACCATTCTGAAAGGAAGGTTCAGATTCAGACTTTTTAATTTTTTCTTCATCTCTTTATATCAGAACATAGTAATATTCCTTTTCTCATCTCCATTTATCATTGCTGCTTTGTATCATGATAATCCGCTGACCATCATCGACATTACTGCTGCAACTTTCATGCTTATTTTTATATTAACCGAAACCATCTCGGATAATCAGCTGTGGCAGTTCCATCAGGAAAAGAAAACACCGGAAAAAGAAGATAATAAATATGCTGAGTCGGTCAGAAAAGGATTTCTTGCAGAAGGTATGTGGAAATATGTAAGGCATCCGAATTTTGCATCAGAGCAGGCTGTCTGGATAGCCTTTTATTTCTTCGGAGTGGCAGCATCAGGCAGATGGGTAAATATAACAATAAGCGGACCCATTCTTCTTGTACTGATCTTTGCCGGCAGTACTGTACTTACGGAAAGCATAAGCAGTAAAAAATATCCGCTTTACTCGGTTTATCAGAAAAATGTTCCGAAATTTATTCCCGGGACATTCCGTTTGCTAAAAAAACCGTAAGTGTTACTGGTTGTGATCACAGGTTATACAAAGATCAATAAAATATATTAAATTCTTCTGATGATCTGACAATTGAAATTAATTAATAATATTTCCAAAAACAGTAACCGTTAACTTAAACCATTTAATTTACAAATCATGTTATGTAAATTACTTCTTCTTGCGATTTTCGGAATTGCAATGGCTCATTTTGAAGGAGTTGTCGTGGTATATCTGCGAAAAGTCCTCGGTCTTCCTGATTCCGATTCGAACAGTGAATCGGTTAAAGAATTTCCGAAGAGATATCTTCACATTGAAATGACCAGAGAAGCAGCGACTATCATTATGCTGGTCGTCATTGCAATACTTAGCGGATCGACATGGATTGAACGGGGAATATTTTTCCTCTGGACCTTTGCTTTCTGGGACCTGTTTTATTATGTTTCACTTTATATTCTGATAAAATGGCCCGCAAACCTGAAAGTCATTGATGTTCTCTTCCTCATACCCGTACCATGGATTGCTCCGGTATGGGTTCCTGTGGGAATTTCATCAATTACAATAATTGTGATAGCTTTATTATATTTGTTCCATGCAATATAATCAGATAATAAGGTTATTTGGTGAGGTATTCCCCGAAAATTCTTGAATAAGCATAATTTCAATATAGATCTTACTTCAAGGATAGATACGATATTCCGCTCCCTGCATTACAGGAATTATCGTCTGTTTTTCAGCGGGCAGAGTGTATCCCTTGTCGGTACATGGATACAGCGCATTGCCATGCCGTGGCTGGTATATAAAATGACCGGTTCGGTATTCATGCTGGGGCTGGTAAGTTTTGTCGGCCAGATACCGACGTTTTTGCTTGCCCCTTTTGCCGGTGTTCTTACCGATCAGCTGAACAGGTACAGAGTACTTGTATCAACCCAGGTGCTTTCCCTTGTAGTATCGCTTATTCTGGCAATTCTTACACTTGCGGGAATAATAAAGATCTGGCATATAGTTTTACTAAGCGCAATTCTCGGGGCCATAAATGCATTTGATGTACCGGCACGGCATTCATTTGTTACAGAGATGGTTGAAAGGAAAGAGGACCTGGGCAATGCTATTGCCCTGAACTCACTCATGTTCAACGGAGCGCGGCTGATAGGACCTTCAATTGCGGGAATTCTCCTGACTGCTACGGGAGAGGGCATCTGCTTTCTGATAAATGCAGTAAGTTATGTTTTTGTGATCGCATCACTTCTCATGATGAAAATAAGCAACAAAGAGAGGAAAAAGCCCGAAGCACAGATTTTCAGACATATGAAGGAAGGACTTGATTATGCTTTCGGATTTGCACCGATTAAATTCCTACTGTTCCTGCTTACTCTTGTAAGTCTGATGGGATCTTACCAGGTACTCATGCCGGTATATGCCAGTGAGGTTCTGCACGGAGGATCACACACTTATGGTTTCCTGATGGGAGCTGGAGGATTCGGAGCCTTAACCGGAGCCCTGTACCTGGCATCAAGGGAATCTGTAATAAAGCTGGGCAGGCTCATTCCCGCCTCAACAGCACTGTTTGGGACCGGACTGATAATTCTTTCATTCACGGCTTATTTTCCTTTATCACTCCTTCTGATGACATTTATCGGTCTGGGATTAATGATGCACACCGCGGCAAGCAATACTGTGCTCCAGACAATAACCGACGATGACAAGCGGGGCAGGGTAATGAGTTTCTATACCATGTCGATAATGGGAACTGCACCGTTCGGCAGCCTTCTGTCCGGAACAATGGCTAAATATCTCGGAACTCCCGCCACCATAATGATCTGCGGACTGATATGTCTGACCGGAGCTCTGGTATTTCTGAGAAAACTTCCTTCCCTCAGAGAAGGCGTACGTCCCGTTTATGCGAAAATGGGCATAATACCGGTAGTGGCTAAAGGAATACAGAATGCCACGGAACCTGCTGCACATGCTTCGGATTTAATTTCCGGCTCAAAAGGATAACTTTCCACTACACAGAATTATTTAATAAATACTAATTCCTTATTTTTACAGCCTCGGTTCAATACAACTATTTTTATATAATGATATTACAAATCAGGCACTTAAGCTCATCCATCTTTATAATTCTGATATTGCTTTCCCCTTTCAAAGCCATTTCGTCTGGAATTCAGACTGAAAAGGAGATGCAGGATACGCTGAGATCCGGATCAAAGCAGCCGGTTTACACCACATCACGTCTCGTCACTCCAAGACCGGTTATAGATGGGAAGCTGGATGATGAATGCTGGAAGCAGGGTACCTGGGCCGGTGATTATCATCAGTTTGTTCCTCATGAAGGAGCAAAGCCCACTTATCCGACTGAGCTTAATATACAATATGATGACCGCAATCTTTATGTAGCTTTCCGGGCCTATGACGGAGAACCCGATAAAATAGTAAGAATGTCAGGTGTCAGGGATGAAACGGTAGGTGATATGGTTGGACTCACACTTGACAGTTACAGGGATTACCGTACTGGTTTTGAATTTACAATAACTGCCTGGGGTCAGAAAGTCGATCTCGTTCTTTTCAATCCGATGAACTGGGATTTCAACTGGAATGCTGTATGGAAAGGGAAGGTTGGAATGGAGGATTCGGCCTGGGTTGCAGAAATTGAAGTTCCCTTCAGCCAGTTGAGGTACAGCAGTAAGGATGAGCAGGTATGGGGCCTGCACACATGGAGATGGATATCAAGGCTTCAGGAAGAAAGCAACTGGGAAATCCAATCAAAGACCGGACCGGGAATGCTTTATAATTTCGGGGAACTGAGAGGTATTAACGGTTTAAAAAAATCCGGAAGGCTTGAAATAATGCCATTCATACTGGGTGATCTGAAAACTATGAAGCAGGAAGCCGGTAATCCTTTTACCGAAAACGGAAGAAAATGGGGAGGAAATGCCGGGCTGGATGCAAAAATAGGAATCTCAAGCAATTTTACTGTCGATCTTACGGTCAATCCCGATTTCGGACAGGTTGAATCAGATCCTTCGGTAATGAACCTTACAGCTTTTGAGACTTTTTATGAAGAAAAACGTCCTTTTTTTCTGGAAGGTCTGACAATATTTGACTATGATTTTGATAATGAAAGCATCTTTTATTCACGGCGAATCGGACATTCACCTTCTGCGGTAATCAATCCTGACGATCATACATTTGTGGATATTCCTGATAAGACGACTATCCTCAGTGCAGCCAAGTTCAGTGGTACCACATCAAACGGATTGTCACTGGGACTTATCCAGTCAGTTACTGCGAATGAGTTTGCCAGAGTCAGCGATCAGTATGGCAATATCACAAAAAAGAAGATTGAACCACTTACAAGTTATACAGTCGCCCGCCTTCAGAAGGGTTATAATTCCGGGAATACATTTGCCGGGGGTATGTTTACCTCAACAAACAGGTTATTTAAAGAAAGTTCTCTCGATTTCCTGAGCAGAAATGCATTTACCGGCGGGCTTGATCTGAGACATCACTGGAGGGATAAGGAATTTTTCCTCGACGCGAAATTACTCGGAAGTTTTGTCAACGGAAGCAAGGATGCAATTACCGCCCTTCAGGAATCCTCAGCCAGGTACTACCAGCGGCCGGGTGCAGATTATGTAAATTTTGACACTACACGGACGGCCCTGAGCGGTTTCGGAGGTAAATTTAATATCGGGAAAGGATCAAAAGGATTCTGGAAGTATAATACCGGGGTTTCCTGGCGTTCTCCCGGCCTTGAACTGAATGACCTCGGATATATGAATGAAGCGGATGAGATCCGGCAGGAAAGCGAAGTGAATTATTTTGTGAACAAGCCTGTATCTATCTTTCATACCTATAGTATAAACCTCGAACAATTCAATTCATGGAATTTCGGAGGTACTTACCTCGGTTCCGGAGGACATCTTTCAATCAACACTGAATTTGTTAACAATTACTCGTTCAGCACTAATTTAATTTTTCACTCAGGAGCAACGGATCCCCGGAAATTAAGAGGAGGCCCTGAAATGATGATGCCATTTTCACTTATGATCTTCGGGCAGGCAAAGACCGATCCTTCCAAAAAATTCATTATTGAATTAGGATACAATTATGAGTTTTCGGGAAACAGTTCAGCAAGAAGCTATCAGCTTGAACCGGGAATATCTGTAAGACCGCTTAATTTTCTGAAAATTGCTGTAACGGCCGATTATTCCCGGAATCATGATGAGCTTCAGTATATAACCAGGAGAGATCTGGGCATCCTGGGACAAAGGTATATTCTCGGAACAATAGATCAGACTACGCTGGGCCTTACGTTCAGGGCTGATCTTAACCTGACCCCCGAATTTTCGATACAATATTACGGAAGTCCTTTTGTATCGAGAGGTTCTTATTCAGAATTTAAGCATGTGACTGATCCAAAAGCAGATAAATATAATGACCGTTTCGAGGTTTACACCGATCCGGTACTGACTGACGGATCGTACAATCTTTATGATTACCAGAGCGGCCCGCGTGCAGATTATACAATTGCCAATCCCGATTTCAACTTCCATCAGTTCCGCTCAAACCTTGTTGCCAAATGGGAATACCGGCTCGGATCCTTCATATATTTTGTATGGTCCGGCGACAGGACAGGACGTAACAGCATGTCGGAAGCCTCACTGGGTGATTCTTACAAACAGATGAGGGATCTCTTCCCGAACAATATTTTCCTAATTAAATTAAATTACTGGTTCTCATTATAAATCAGTTTTGTTCAGGGTTCAAAGTTCCGGGTTAAGGGTACTTGTAAAGGTTTCAGAGTTTCAAAGTTTCAGAGTTTCAGAGTTTCAGAGTTTCAATGTTATTGTAATGCTTTTCGCCCTGAGCCCTCCGCTCTTCGCTCTGAGCTCTTTTAACCTGGAACAATAAACATAGAAGCCGGAACCTGAAACCTTAAACTTTCTTAAACCAGAAACTAAAATCTTTTAGTCACGTATATGCGGTTGTTAATCTATTCATTTCGATTGTTAGCAAAAACTATTTGAAATTTTTGGTATAACTGTTAAGAATATTGATTTTTACAACGTATAAGGCATAAGGATATCAAAAATGAAGTGATACCTTATGAATGATAGCATGAGGATATTAATTTGCGAAGACAACAAGCTGGCGCTAAAAACTATTTCTGTTGTTCTTGAGAGGGAGGGGTTTGAGTCTGAAACCGTTGAGAACGGAAATGATGCCATTTCGATGCTCCAGAATAACAATTATGATATGGTGATTGTAGATATACATCTTCCGTATCATAGTGGTCTTGAGCTGGTTGAATATATGCGCTCAGACCTTAAGCTTAAGACACCTGTACTTATTGTAACCGCATTCAGTGATCCTCAGATGCAACGTCAGGCTTCTGAACTTGGAATTGACGGATATATACTCAAGCCGTTCAACCCCGCTGACCTGATAAGTAAAATAAGGACTATTTTAAAAAATTAAGTTATGAACAGATGTCTTATTCTGTTTATTGCAGTGTTGATTAAGGCAGGGACAATGATCAATGGTCCGCTGTCTGCCCAGCAGATCAGTGATCCTGAAGCAGAATATATGAGGATCAGGTCGGTTGCTTTTGAAGGTGATTATACTTCTGCTGCCGCTGCTGCAAGAAAATTAGTGAATGCTTATCCCGGATATGGTGATGCCCGTATACTTCTCGGAAGGATCCTTGCATGGCAGAAGAACTTTGAACAGGCTGCAGCGGTTATTGATACCCTGCTTGCTTCCGATCCCGATAATGCTGATGCTCTTGCCGCACGAAGAGATATATCCCTCTGGTCAAAAGATATCTCGCCGGTATCAACCGACATAAGGGCTGGTTACAGTTTTGACAGATTTACCGAACCCTATAACCGTTTCTGGCAGGTATTTAAAGCCGGAGCCGGTCACAGGTTTAACTGGGGACCTGCAACAGCCGGTATAAATATCGGCCATATCACTGTTGAAGATACTCCGGCAACTGAGTTACAGTTCGAAGCAGAAGCCTGGCCTAAACTATCTGATAAAAATTATGCTTATCTCTCATATGCTTTCAGCCCCGGGGACTATTTCCCGGCCCACAGGGCTGCAGCTGAGGTCTGGCAGGTCCTTCCAAAAGGATGGGCCGTATCGGCCGGAATGAATTATTACCGCTTCGACAGGAATATATTTATTGCAGGATTGTCAGCTGAAAAATATATTACCAGGTACTGGTTCTCCCTGAAAGGTTATTTATACTTCAAGGAAGATGGAGCACGTCCCGCTTTATACTTTAACGGCAGAAGATATTTCAACGATACTGATTACCTGCAGCTGACGCTCGGAACCGGGACCGCTCCTGATGAGCCTGTTGATATACAGACTGACATTGAACGATTCAGCGCCAACAGTATCAGGCTGGCATACTATGGCTCTGTAACAAACAAACTGTCCATCCGTGTAGGTACCGGCTATTCCCGCGAGGAATTCTCCGAAGGGATATGGCGGAACAGGTTCGAAGGACACATAAATTTCATTTACGCGATAAAGATGAAATAATGAGATATATTCTTCTTATCATACTTACATTTCTTACGGCAAAGGAGACCATTGCCGGTCAGTCAGTCAGGGGAAGGGCCGATTCGATGGCTGTTGCAGAAACCACATATATATCCGGAATATCTGATGTTTCCGGCTTCCCCCTGGATTATGAGATAAATGATACAAACATCAGAGGTTTTATTACTTCACTTAAAGACAAATTTCCCGTTCAGCTCGGAGCCTTCAGAATAAAATACAATGCTGAGGCCTTCTTCAATGAAGTAAAAAAACATATCGACAGGAATGCGGTCATGTTCAGGGAAGAAGGTCTGTATAAAATACGTATTTCCGGGAATCCCGTCCCTGAAGAAATTATCACAGCAGAAAAAAACAAAACTGAATATTACCAGACTGAAGCGTACGATCAAACGACTGTATCCGATGATACTTTATCAATTGCCGGAAATACTGCCGATACTGCTGTAATGGTACCAGTCGTCGCCGGGACGGGAGGGAAAAGTGCGGAATTAAACAGAGCACCGGTCGGTGACCTTATAATCGGCAATAACAGTCCATGGCTGAAAAGGATAACATACTTCGGGAAATCTCTGGCACTTATCAATGCATTGATTATAACCATAGTCATATGTATCATTTCAATGATATTGCTGCTGATCTTCATTCTGCTTAACAGGAGAAGGATGGAAAAAAGAGAGAAGCTTCATCAGTATCTTATGGAAAAATACCAGGAGCTGATCATCAACTACCTGTTCGGAAATACCAGTCCGGATGAATTCCGCCCGATAGCTTCGGATACATACCGGAGGCAGGTTCTGATTGATCAGATGATTGATGTAAGCATAAACCTTAAGGGAGAAGAAGCCAGAAAGCTGATAGGATTATACAAACATCTTGGTCTTGACAGGGATTCGGTAAGGAGAGCCCGCGACCACAGGTGGCATAAAAAGATAAAAGGATTCCGCGAACTGGCTTTCATGAACATTAAAGATGCAAATGATTCCATATACAAAGCTCTCAATTCATCGAATGAGATCCTCAGGATGGAAGCACAGATTGCACTTGTAAGGCTTGGGGATGATAATCCTTTTGATTTTCTGTCACATCTTGAAAGGCCTTTTTCACTATGGGAGCAGATATCACTTCATGAACTGATAGTTCAGCATGATATCCCTCTTCCTCCCTTCCTGCAATGGCTTACCTCATCCAATCCGACAGTGGTAATGTTTGCCCTGAGGATGATTCGTGAATTTAAACAGAATGATGCTGAAGATGCGGTTCATGACACACTGATGCATCCTGATCCCGGCGTGAAGCAGCTTGCCATACAGGTAGCCGGCGATATGAATATGCGCTCAACCCTGGAAACAATGAAGCATATGTATAAGTTCCAGGATTATAACATCTGCCTTGAAATAATAAAATCGATGGGAAAAATGCCCGATCTCTCATTGCTCGGATTCCTCAAGCTGGTGCTTGATAAGGAAGACGATGTACAACTGCAGATCGAAGCTACAAAGGCAATTGAAAATAACGGAGAGGAAGGTGTTAAAGCTCTTGTCAAAATAATGAAATCGGAATATAAGAACTATAATATTATTGTCAGGCATGTGCTTGACAGAAGAATATTCTAATAAGCCATGGGTTTTATTTTCGGACATATAATATTCATTCTGACCCTGATAATTTTCGGATCATATCTCCTCCTGGGGATATTTTCCGCAATTGCACTCAGGAAATATCTGCGTAAGAACAGCTATGTAAATTACAATTCGCTTGTTCTTTCACCGCTAAGCCCCAGAATATCGATTATCGCACCGGCATTCAATGAAAGCAAGACCATAATAGACAATGTCCGGACACTATTATCTCTTTATTATAATAATTTTGAGATAATCCTTGTAAATGATGGTTCGACCGACAATACCTTTGAGAAAGTTGAAGAAGCCTTTGAACTTGAAAAGGTCAATTATTATTTTGATTACCGTATCCCCTGTGAAAGGATAAAGGGTGTATACAAATCAACAAATCCCTCTTTCAACAGGTTAACCGTAATTGACAAAAATAATGGCGGAAAGGCAGATTCACTTAATGCAGGTATCAATATCTGTAAAAGTTCGCTTTTTGTTTCAATTGATGCCGATTCAATAATTGAAGCCGATTCTATATTAAAGCTTGTCAAGCCATTTCTGGAAGAAAAGGACAGGAAAGTCATCGGGACCGGAGGAGTTATAAGGATAGTAAATTCATGTGATACAGAACTGGGACATATCCGTCAGATAAATGTTCCAAAAAAGATCCTGCCGCGTCTTCAGGTACTTGATTATACCCGTGCATTTCTGCTTGGCAGAATGGCATGGAGCCAGCTAGACGGGCTCATGCTGATATCAGGTGCAATGGGAATCTTTGACCGTGAAACCGTTATTAAAGCCGGCGGGTACAGTACAAAAACCGTAGGGGAAGATATGGAGCTAGTTCTCAGAATGAGGCGCTATATGGCTGAAAATGACAGTAAATATGAAGTAACATATATTCCCGATCCCCTTTGCTGGACAGAAGTACCTTCCGATCTTAAGTCGCTTCGTAAACAGAGGACCAGATGGACAAGGGGGCTTGTTGAATCATTAAAGACCCACAGGGCATTGTTTTTGAATCCAAGATTCCATAAGCTCGGACTGCTCGGATATCCTTACTGGCTATTCTTTGAATGGCTTTCTCCCCTGATCGCTTTTGGGGGATTCGTTTATACTATAATACTCATACTGACAAGCGGAATCAACTGGCCTTTTTATTTACTTCTGTTTGTATTTGTTTATTCTTTTGCTGTTCTTCTCACTACCTGGGCAATACTGTTTGAAGAGATCACATTTCATAAATACAGAAGGAAAAGAGATGTTTTCAAGCTTATAGCCACAGCATTTTTTGAACCTTTCTTTTATCCGGTACATACATGGTTTGCGGTAAGAGGTAATTTTGAAGCATTAAGGGGTAAGAAAGGCTGGGGCAAAGCTGAGAGAAGCGGATTTGACAGGAAGAAGAAAAAAGTTCATCAGCCAACAGTCCGTCAGTCGGCAAACATATCAAGAGCAAATAATCCCCAGGAAATTTGCTGAAGCGATAGTTTTTCCCGTGAAACAGTCTCAGGGACAACCAGCCATTTATTCCATTTATACCGGTTTGTGGTTGAGGTGATGCTTTTGTCAAAATAAACTGATACTGCAATGCCGTCGGATACGGCTGTCGATATCTTAAACGATCTTCCCCCGTCAGATGATGTGGCCCCGTTTACAACTTTCCTTTGTGTCGGATCATAAAAATGAAGCATTGTCCAGGGGATACGTACCCTGATTTTATTGCCGCTCCAGGTAATAATTGCAAAACCACTTAAATAAAACCGGGGTGAATTCCAGGCCTCAATCCGCCCTAATTTATGTTCCGTGAGAGAAAAACCGTCGTTGATCCATTCCATAAGCTTCCAGGGAGCACCGTCCGTCACTGTGCTACTGTACTTCTGTACTGAAGGATCAGTAAAATTAAACCTTGGAGTAAACCCCTTCATATTATAGGCCTCAGTCACAAAATATGATGATGAATCTTCCCCTGCCACATACTCAAGTAAAAATTCCGACCGGTTGCTGAGGATCTTACCGTTCGGAAGCCGTGATTCGCCCAGATCTGCCCGGTAAGTATCAAAAGCTATTAAAATTGTATCACCGGAAGATATATCCCTGTTCAGTTCAATATTCAGATAAAAGTAATTGTTAGCGTGAGAAGCCTCCATTCCGGAAACCGGACCAGAGGTATTATCCCGGCTGTAATTAACAAATTCAGGTATTTCTTTCTGATCAAAGGTTATTAATCCGAAATTCTGTTCGGGTGATGTCAGATTATGCCAGAGCTGCCTGGTAGGAATAAACAGGTTATTGGAATCAAGTCCGTATGCTTCGAGGTATGAGACTATCCAGGTAGGTTTGAACCATTCATCCATCCATGAGAACATAAAGCCTCCCGCACACCCTGCCTCAAAAATGTTGTAAAGCATCCTGACATTTTTCTCTCCCTGTTGCAATTCTGAATATCCGCCGTGATGCATATTGCTGAAAGACTGATGTGCGCTGCCCACACTCGAGGGTACACCGAACTCACCAATTACAAGAGGTATATCAGCGTAATGATTTTTAAGATCGGTAAGATAGCCCAGATAACTGTTCTTACCATGGCTGTCTGAATATTCCCGGTAGGATGGTTGTTCACTTATGAAATTCGGATAATACGGATAAGCGTGATAACAGGCGAACAGTCCTGCTTTCAGGTTCTGCCTGTTTATTTTTGTGATATCATAAGTAGCCTTATCCTCATCGGTGAAGATCTCGGTGGGGTGAACAAGAGGATCAAGGGTGGGCCAGCTTGAAATGCTGACCGGTCTGTTAACTGAATAATTCTGATATTCATAAGTCACAGTCTCATCCAGCATACGGGTCACAAAAACCTCACTTGCAGTACCGTTTGTAATGCTCAACTGGTTCCCTGTAAATGAGGTCATTGACTGATGAAGCCTGTTCGTGGTGTCAACTTCCTGTGGCATAATCTCTCTTCCAATGACATATCCGGCAGTCCACTGCGAAAGATCGGTGCGATAGCTCCCGTATGCCCGCCCCAGCCTGAAAGCAATTTCTTTTTTACCGTGTATACAGTCAATTACCTCCCTTATCTCATTGCGGAATGAATTAGTCCTCAGAGTCAGATCATATTCCGAGGTAACTGAACCATCTTCAATTTCTTCAAGCCATATCCCCTGGAAAAGCAACAGAGGATTGTCGGGATGCCGGTAATTATAATTTGCCAGCTTCTCATAAAATACCGGAGGATGAAGTGTATAGATCCTTATACTGTTAAATCCTGATTCCGCCATCATGCTGATCCAGCTTTCATAAACCTTGTCGGATATGGCATATGCAATCTCCCCGGGAAATGTACCGGGAGGGGAAGATCCCAGATTTATTCCCTTCAGATTTAAGGGTCTGTAACCCGTTACCGTATTCATTGCTACAAAATCACCCTGTGTTTTAAAGGGTAATTCAAGTGATGAACAGATCTCAAAATTTATCGTAGTATCGCGGCTTATTGTTATGTCGGTCAGCCTTACCGGGAAATAATCAATGCAGGTAACCATTGTAATAACCGGTATCCTGTACGAACCCGGTACCGCCGGCTCTATAACAGGTATCTGTACCTGTTCAAGCGTGGAAACCGCCGAAGCTGATGAAGCTGAAGAATATTTAAGTATTCTGCCTGACCAGGATTTCCCCCTGAAAGCAATTGTATAAATGTATAAACCCTGCCTTGCAGGTGCGCCATTATCTGTCCTTCCGTCCCAGATAATCTGATAGCTGCCGTCAGTCACACCGGGGAAGAAAAAATCTCTGATCTTTTGCCCGGAAAGATTATAAATCATCATCCGTATATCCCCTGTGGCATTTATCATAAAGGGGATATTTATAGAATGAGTAAAAGGATTGGGATAAGGAATTCCCTGCACAAGGAGATCGGGAACCGGTTCATATATACCCGAAATCTTCAGGGAATAAGATCCGTCAGTCCCGCTCACTGCACCAAATTCTGCACTTCCCGCCAACATTGAGATCCTGGCATCCGGAACAGCCCTGCCTGTCCTGTCCGTAACAGTTCCAGTGACATAATAGTCCCTGCCGGAAAGATTTACTGAAGTGCCAAGGATAATAATTACTGCCAGACAGGTCTTCAGGTCAGTCAATAAAGAATTCCCGGATTTTGATTTCAGGGTAGTCACAAAAATGATTAATTTTCGATTCAAATCTAATAAAAAGATGCTTAATTACAATCATCTGTGCTACTTATGTTTATAAGTAATAAAATTTAGATCGATTTTTAACTTTTTGACATACAGTATTTTTTTATTGCAATGGGTATAATTTACAGGCATATCCGGAAAAAAGACAACCGGGATATTGCTGAACTGATAAGGTCCGTATTCAGGGAATTCGGCATAGCCCGGCCGGGAACTGTTTATTTCGATCCTACCACGGATGATCTTTTTACATTGTTCAAAAAGCCCGGATCGGTTTACTGGCTGGCTGAAGAAGAAGGAAAGATAATAGGTGGTTGCGGAATTTATCCGACACCGGATCTTCCGGAAGGATGTGCCGAACTGGTAAAATTATACCTCCATCCTTCAAAAAGAGGTAAGGGCATCGGTCATGAACTGATGAAAAAAAGTCTCCGATCAGCCCGACGTATGGGTTATGACCAGATCTATCTTGAGTCGCTTCCCGAACTGAACAAAGCCATTAGTCTTTACAAGAAAGCAGGATTTGAATTTATTAATGGTCCACTTGGAAATTCCGGCCATTTCGGATGCGATATCTGGATGCTCAAAAAACTATAAGAAGAATTCCCCGATATTTTTTGGTATATTGCATATAAAAATTCCATGGGATTCCTGAAGAAACTTGTACCCCCGGACAAGTGGAAACTGCCTGTCATTTTCATCCTTGCCATATTCACAGGACTGGCACTTTTTGCATTTAAGATATCCAATGCTCCCTCCTATCTCGGCGACAAAGCGGAAACATGTGTCAACTGTCATATAATGGCCCCGCAGTATGCAACCTGGTATCACAGTTCACACCGTGAAAAAACCACGTGTAATGAATGTCATGTACCACATAACAATATTTTCGCCAAATATTATTTCAAGGCAAAAGATGGGTTACGTCATGCCACTATATTTACTCTGCGGAGAGAGCCCCAGGTGATCTTCATAA
>CAYQZL010000050.1:0-26482 GCA_964421975.1 uncultured Rikenellaceae bacterium | reverse complement strand
TTCATGCACTTGTTTTCTGTGCACACTTTGAAAGTCTGTCAGACGATCTTGATCTGTATAAAAACCTGATCTTCAGATTGAACAGGTTTCTGCCAAAAGACATTTCCATTTCAGGGATTTTCAAGGTCAGGCCCGATGCCAATGCAAGATTCAGTGCCATCTCAAGAACATATAAATATTATGTTTCAAAGGTTAAAGATCCATTCCTTCAAGAATCTGCATGGCATTTATACGGTAATATAGATATTAACATGATGAACAAAGCCTGTGATCTGCTTGTCAGACATACTGATTTTACAAGTTTCAGCAGGCTTCATTCGGATACCAAAACCAATCTTTGCACAATATTCAATGCTTTCTGGGAAGATACTGAAAAACTGATTGTGTTTACCATTAAGGCTGACAGGTTCCTGAGAAACATGGTAAGAGCCATAGTCGGGACGATAATTGAAACAGGTACAGGGAAAATGAGTCCCGGGGAATTCGAAGGGATCATCATGGCAAAAGACCGTTGCATGGCAGGCCGGTCAGCTCCGGCAAAGGGTTTGTTTCTGGTTGATATTGAATACCCCCGGGAAATCTTTCTCACAAATCCGGATCATTCCATATCTCCCAGGAGCGTTCAGCCTGGGAATAAAGCATTTTAAGACCGGGAATGATCTTACACCCTCTTTTCTTCCCTTCTTTAAGAAATGCTGTTTCTTCAGGATTATAAACAAGATCAAAAAGTATATGTTTTTCTTGCAGGTGATCATAGTTGATATCAGGTTTCCCTGAAATTTCCGGAAACATACCCAGCGGAGTGGTATTTATTATTATATCTGTACTAGTGAGGATATCAGAGCCTAAATCTTTGTATGATAATATGTTGTGTTTCCTTTCCCTGGAAACAAGCATAATATTCAGCCCAAGTTTCTTCATGGTATGGAAGACAGCTTTTGAACTGCCGCCTGTTCCGAGGATAAGAACATTTTTAATTTCGGGTGTCAGTACCGGGGTAATTGAGTCCCGTATTCCGGTCACATCGGAATTAAATCCGTATATTCTGACACTGCCATCATTTATACGTTTTAATTTCAACACGTTGGCTGCCCCGATTTCATTTACTTCAGATTCGGCAATATCTATATACCTCAGTACTTGTGTTTTATAAGGGATAGTCACATTAAGCCCGCAAACTTCATGATCACCTTTGATCAGTCCGGGTAAAAGTGAAATATCTTCAATCGGGAAATTATGATACGAACAATTTGTAATTTGTTCCCTGGCGAATTTTTCAGTAAAGTATTTTTGAGAGAAGGAATGACCTAACGGATATCCTATAAGGCCGTACTTTCTCATCATTTTAAATGTTCTTCAGTTCATCGGGAAGGAACTGGAAGAATGTATCTCCACGCAGACCCAGCCTCAGGGTTTCCAGTGGTATTATCTCGGCGGGTGCAATATTGCCCAGGTTCACATTTGCCCCGAAATGCTTTATGAACCATGCCTGCTGTGATTTGAGAGGAGCTTCCCAGATTACATTCTCAAGTTTTACATGTTCCGATATTGCACCTATTATTTTATTATTGATCGAACCATCTTCGTTATAAATACCTGTGGTTCCGGATTCTCTGGCTTCTGCTATTACTTTAAGGGATCCTGCATCAAGTTCAGATCTCATCATAGCAACCCACTGATCAGGAGTATAAACGACTTCTTTCTTCTTTGATCCCACTTCAGAGATGACTTTAACGCGTTTTGCGAGGGTATTTATATATCCGAGTTTTTTCTTATGATCGATATCATAAGATCCGTCTGATACTTCGACAAGATCAATGCCATATCTGTCAAGCAGATCAATAAATTCGGAAAACATATTGCGGATGACAAATGCTTCGAAAAGAGTTCCTCCGAAATAGGGCACCGTGCCGGCATTTTTATAGATCGCGATCTTTTTATCTGCGCCCGGGGTAATCAGGGATGTTCCGAATCCCAGTTTGACAAAGTCGGTATATTCGCTTCCGACCGACATAAAATCTTCGGATTCCCTGATGCTCAGGCCTTTATCCATAACCATTGTCAGGCCCGACTGTCTGGGTTTAACGGGTCGTTCCGGAATATATGGCAATATCCTTTCCATAAATGATAAGTATATTATATGTAATTATTTTCAGATAAGATTATTCTTCCTGAGAAGTCGGTTGACCTTCCGGGGTAAAGGTCTGAGAGGGAATATATCTCTGAATTCCCTGAATAGTTCCTTATCCATTTCTATTCCCATTGAAAGATGTCTGTATGCTTCTTCCGTATCACTTTTGCGAAGATAGAATACAGCCAGAAGGTAATTTATCCCTGGTATGTTTCCGGTAACCCTGTAAGCCTGTTCAAGATATGGTATTGCTCTCGAGGTAAGGTTTTCGGTAAGTATTATCTTTCCAAGGTCAATCCATACCTCATCATAATAAGCATCCAGCTTAAGAGCTTCCCTGAAGCAGCTGAGAGCAGCTTTTATCTCTCCTTTTATATAATGTGCTTTCCCGAGAAGGTACCAGTATTCAGGGTTTTCATCATCAAGTCTTACAGCTTTCCGGAAATATATCAGACTGTCATCAGCGTTTCCCGTATTAAATTCAATCACACCGAGTCCGAACCAGGCATCTGAATATTCAGGTTCAAGCTCTATGGCTTCCAGGAAATATTTCTTGGCAAGGTCAAATTCATTCGTTTTTTCGTAACATTCAGCAAGGTAAGTAATCGCCTCATAGCTATCTTCCTCCTGTTCAACATATTCGTGGTATACCGGTATTGCCTCTGTATATCTTTCCAGGTTATAAAGGATATTGGCTTTATTGAAGAGGGCGAAGGTATTCAGACCGTTTATTGCAAGAGCATAATCATAAGCTTCAATTGCCTTGTCATATATGTCTGTTTTGTTGTACAGGACACCCAGGTTATACCACGCACTGTCTGAAAATGGTTCTTCCTCAATATACTTCAGATAGTTGAGTATGCTTTCATTGTATTTTTCAACCTTTTCGTATGCATATGCCAGATCGTACAGATGTGCCTTATAATTAGGTTCCATAGCGATCAGACGCCGAAGATAAGGTATCAGATGTTCGTAATAATTAAGGTTCTGGAGTACTGAAACAATAGAAAAGAGAATATTACCTGTCTCCTCTGAATCAAGTGTAAGAGCATAATCAAAAATCTTTTTGGCGCCCTGAATATCTCCGAGCATACCGAGAGCTGTACCTTTTGTTATAAATATCTCGTGATTGCCGGGTTCTATATTTTCAAGCTTTTTAAGTATCCTGAGTGCTTCCACGGCACGCCCCTTATCCAGTAATACGCGTGCCTTCCTTATCTGTATGGATACTGAGTTCGGATGCTGCTGAGTTGCAAGAGCAGCAGCTTCAAAAGCTTTAACTGAATTGTTGCTTTCTATGTAATAATCAATTATTGACTCAAATTCGATAACATCAAAGAAATATTTTTCATTATTCCTTTTCATATTCTCGAATTTCTGGACAGCCTGCCTGATCTCTTCCTCCAGCGAATATTTGTATTTGTCCTCTTCCATTGGCAACTGTTAAACCACAAAATTAATAATAAAATTTATCAGCGTTAATCACCCCTTATTCAATTATTAACAATTTAAGATTTTTTTAAACTCCTCATTTTCACTTATATATTATTTTTTTTAAGTTTTTTTCACTTTTTTCCATGAATGACGCAACCCCGAAGGCATTTTCTTCATCTTCTGTTTATAAAACAAACACTATTACCCTATACCCAATTTTACCCTAGAATTAACCTAGAATTCTACCTCAGAGAAACCGGGCCACAACCCGGTTTTTCAATTTACCCGATTATTAATATCTTTACATCTGTTTCCATTAATCTGCAATATGAAAATACTGTCTGCAAAATCTTTGAGGATATTGTACTGTTTTTTACCTGTTATTCTTTTATACGTATCCTCCTGTAAAAAGGATAATCCTGTTAAGTTTCCCACCGGCACATTTCCCGATTCAACATATATTCTTACGGAAATAAACTCTCCCTATGATGATTACAATATGGATATTCATCAGCTGAACGGTTATAATATCCTGATTTTCTCAAGTAACAGGACCAGTACCGGAGAGCATTTCGACCTGGTTCAGGGAGTAATAACTTATTTTTTTCTACAGGAAAACGGTGATTTCGATATCACCAGTGAGATCATTCAGGATCCATTTCTGACAAAGCTGTTAAGTACCGCCAATACACCTGGTGATGATCTGGGACCATATACACTGTTCAGTGCCGTTGACGGATTTGAATATCTTGTATTGTCATCTGAAACTCAGGACGGTGATCTGGATATGTTTTATCTTAATAACCAGCCTGTTTCCGGGAATACTTTGCCTGTGATCAACGGACCTTATCCCTTAAGTCTGCTTAACACTGACTCCGATGATGCATATATTTGTTTCGACACCAATCAGGATACAGCATATTATATATCAGACAGGGAAGGTAATTTTGAGATATACTTAAACAGCAGACCTGATGTAAAGACACTGGCTTCATGGTTCTCTGAAGGGTATTCGGAAGGTACGAAAGTGGATAGTATCAACAGTGCCGGTGATGATAAATGTCCATTCATTCTCAGAAAGATAATGGTTTTTGCATCAGACCGTCCCGGAGGATTTGGCGGATTTGATCTGTATTATTCTGTTTTCAGAAAGGGTAAATGGAGTTCGCCTGTCAATATGGGTGAGGATATAAATACTACTTACAATGAATACCGTCCTGTTGCCGGATATCATGAAGATTTTACAAACAACTTTATAATATTCTCTTCTGACAGGCCGGGAGGGAAAGGTGGTTTTGATCTCTATTTCAGAGGAGTCACCTTCCCTGAAAAATGACAGAGCTGTTCTACACTGCCCTGTGTGTTGCGGCAAACAGGGTATTCTTCAGCAGCATAACCCTGGTCATTGGACCTACACCTCCCGGGACAGGAGTAATATAGCTGCATCGGGGTGCAACGTTTTCAAAATCCACATCACCAGCCAGCCTCCATCCTGTTTTTGAACCTGGTGCCTCGATCCGTGTGGTTCCCACATCAATTACAACGGCACCTTCTTTCACCATATCGGATTTCACGAAGTCCGGTGAGCCGATTGCAGCTATTATTATATCTGCCGACCTGAGTATCTCATTTATGTTCCTGGTACGGCTGTGAACCACAGTGACTGTTGCATCCATTCCTTTTCGTGACAGCAATATACTGACCGGTCTTCCGACAATATTGCTGCGGCCTATCACCACGCAATTACTGCCTGATGTTTCAATTTTGTATCTTTTAAGTAATTCCACAATACCATATGGTGTTGCCGGAAGGAAACCCGGGACACCTATGACCATCCTGCCTATATTCACAGGGTGAAATCCGTCAGCATCCTTTGAAGGATCGACCGCTTCAATCACTCGTTCCTCAGATATATTAACAGGAAGCGGAAGCTGGACAATAAATCCATCTATATTCTTAGCTTCATTAAGTTCACTGATTTTCTCAAGAAGCAATTCTTCTGATATGTCATCATCATATCTGATAAGGGTGGATTCGAATCCGACCTCTTCGCAATCTTTTACCTTATTTGCGACATACGTTTCACTTGAAGGATTATTGCCGACCAAAATTGCTGCAAGGTGAGGCACCTTAGCTCCAAGTTTTTTCATTTCATTTACTTCAGCGGCTATTTCCCGCTTAATTTCAGATGCTGTCTTTTTACCGTCTATTAGTGTATACATATTCTGGGGTTATTTTCTTCCTGCAAGTCGTGCCGGATTTCCGCCCTTTGCAACCATTTTCATCATCCGCCTTGTTTCATCAAACTGTTTAACAAGTCTGTTGACATCCTGAACTGTTGTACCGCTGCCGAGAGCAATCCTTTTTCTCCTGCTTCCGTTCAGGATAACAGGGTTGGCTCTCTCCTGGGGAGTCATGCTTTGTATGATTGCTTCTATACTTCTGAAAGCATTATCATCAATATCAAGATCTTTTATAGCTTTTCCAGCTCCCGGTATCATCGCCATCAGATCCTTCACATTACCCATTTTCTTTATCTGCTGTATCTGGTTTATGAAGTCATTGAAATCAAACTGGTCTTTGGCGATTTTCTTCTGAAGTTTTCTGGCTTCCTCGGTATCATATTGTTCCTGTGCTTTTTCAACAAGTGAAACAATGTCTCCCATCCCAAGTATCCTGTCAGCCATACGGGCAGGATAAAAGATATCAATGGCATCCATTTTCTCACCTGAGCTGACAAATTTTACAGGTTTGCTGACTACCGATCTGATCGACAAAGCTGCCCCTCCGCGTGTATCCCCGTCAAGCTTTGTAAGAACAACACCGTCAAAATCTAGGCGTTCATTGAATTCCCGGGCAGTATTTACGGCATCCTGACCTGTCATTGCATCAACGACAAACAGTATTTCATGAGGATTTACAGCCTCTTTTATCGCTGATATTTCATTCATCATTTCCTGGTCGACGCTTAAACGTCCGGCTGTATCAATTATCACGACATCATTCCCGTTCATTTTTGCTTCCCTGACGGCATTTTTAGCAATCTGAACAGGATTCATATTCCCTTCTTCAGTATAAACAGGCACTTCGATCTGTGATCCGATTATCTTAAGCTGCTCAATAGCTGCAGGTCTGTAAACATCACCTGCTACCAGTACAGGATTTTTGCTCCGTTTTGTTTTAATCCATTTTGCCAGTTTCCCGCTGAATGTTGTTTTTCCTGATCCCTGCAAACCGGCAATGAGTATAATTGAGGGATTGATCTTAATATTAATATCTGTTTTGTCTCCTCCCATCAGAAGAGTGAGTTCGTCATGAACGATCTTCACCATCATCTGTGAGGGATTTACCGCTTTCAGGACTTCCTGTCCCAATGCTTTGGCTTTCACGGTATCCGTGAACTGTTTAGCTATTTTAAAATTAACATCGGCATCAAGAAGTGCCCTTCGTACCTCCTTAAGTGTTTCGGCAACATTGATCTCGGATATCCTTCCCTGCCCTTTAAGAATCTTAAAGGATCTTTCAAGCCGTTCACTAAGATTTTCAAACATATGATATACTAATTTTAGTCATTAACTTACATTCTTTCGGGCATTTCAATACCCAGGAGCAACATACCTGAGCTCAGAACCCTCCCGGTTACATCTGATAATGCCATACGAAGGTCACGTATTGACGGATCTGCCTCTCCAAGGATGGAAAAATCATGGTAAAACTGATTATATTCCTTAGCCAGTTCATAGCAATAATTGGCAATTAGTGCCGGGCTGTAATTTTTTGCAGCCTCAGTAACCGTATCGGTGAACCTACGGAGCAACCTGATCAGCTGTATTTCTTTTGAACCGGCCCTGACAGATGAATTAAAAATTCTGTTATACTGTACTTCCATCTGTTCTGCTTTTCTGAAGACCGATCTGATCCTTGCATAGGTATATTGTATGAAAGGACCTGTATTGCCATTAAAATCAATGGATTCAGCCGGATTAAAAGTCATATTCTTCTTCGGATCAACTTTAAGAATGAAATATTTGAGTGCACCCATACCAATTTTTCTGAATATTTCATTCTTTTCATCGCCGGCATAATCCGAAAGCTTACCAAGCTCAAGGGAAACATCTCTTGCGGTTTCGATCATTTCTGCAATAAGATCGTCAGCATCAACAACAGTACCTTCACGGGATTTCATCTTACCTTCAGGCAGTTCAACCATCCCGTAGGAGAAATGGAACAATCCTTCGGACCATGAATATCCCATTTTTTTCAGTACAGCCTTAAGAACCTGGAAGTGGTAATTCTGTTCATTACCAACCACATATAAACAGCGGTCAAAATTATATTCGTCATGTCTCAGTACGGCAGTACCAAGATCCTGTGTCATATATACGGCTGTTCCGTCAGATCTCAGAAGAAGCTTCTGGTCAAGACCCTCATCCCTGAGGTCAGCCCATATGGAACTATCTCCGTTCTTATATAGAAGATCTTTCTCTAATGCTTTATATACTAGGTCCCGCCCAAGTTTATAAGTATCAGATTCATAATATATCTTATCGAAATCAACTCCAAGCTTTTTATATGTTGTCTCAAATCCTTCATAAACCCATGAATTCATCGTTTTCCAAAGGTTCATTATTTCCGGATCGCCTGCTTCCCATTTAAGGAGCATCTCTCTGGCTTCCTTCATCAGCGGGGCATTATTCTTGGCTTCGGCAGGATCCATTCCGCCGGAAATCAGATCATCTGCTTCCTCCCTGTATTCTTTCTCGAAAATAACATAGTATTTCCCAACCAGATGATCACCTTTAATACCTGAAGATTCCGGAGTCTCTCCTTTCCCGTATTTCTGCCATGCCAGCATCGATTTACAGATATGAATCCCGCGGTCATTTACAATATTGGTCTTAACCACCTTATGTCCGCATGCACTGAGAATCCTGTAAAGAGAATAACCCAGGAGATTATTACGGATATGACCAAGATGCAACGGTTTGTTTGTATTGGGCGATGAATATTCCACAAGTATGATACCGGGATGGCTGTCCCTGCAATTTTTAAGAAGGTCTTCCCTGCAAGTCATTTCACTGAAATAGCTTATCCACCACGAATCTGATATTTCAAGATTTAAGAATCCCTTGATAACATTAAATCCGGAGACAGAAGGAAAATTCTCCATAAGATAACTGCCTATCGTTTCTCCTGTTTTTTCCGGAGTATTTTTGGAGAATCTGAGAAGAGGGAACACAATCAGAGTGAAATCACCTATGAAATCTTTCCTGGTCTCCTGTATCTGGATCAGTTCATCGTTTACTTCACTGTCATACAGAGTCCTTATTGCCTCCCTGATCTTTTCTTTTAATACAAGCTCCATCTGAATTTCCTTGTTTCATTTTCAGCTGCCAAAGATAACATTTAAAAGATTGACATATTATATACTGTATCAAAAACCGCAGATCCTCCTTGTGAGGTTACATCAAAAGTTGATATTATTTGATAACTATTTCTTTTTTTTTGATAAAGTTTCTGCACACCATATGAATATTATGTAAAAGTTATACTATTTTTGATAAGGTATTAGTAAGAATAATATTTTTATCCCCCAAAGTCAGGTGGAATTGAAGAATGTATATATAGAATCTACGCCAAAAACACCGCACGTTGACTTTAACCCTCTGACCGGAGAATTGATTTTTTCAGGAAGATCCATTCCGGAAAACCCTGCCAAAATATATGAAAGTCTCCTTGAATGGGTTCAGCAATATTCGAAAAATCCCAGGAAAACAACTAATCTGCGACTCAATATTGAATATTTCAATACAGCATCTGTTATATGGATTGCCAAGATCGTCAAAACATTATGCGGAATGAGTGCATCAGAGAACACATTACTGATACATCTCTATTTTGACATTGAGGAATTTGACAGTATGGAAGCAGATGATGTGAAGGAAGCACTCAGTCCCGTTCTCGATATGGTGGGCACTCCTTCCATAAGTCTGGGAATCAAGATATATGGTACAGACGAAAATGGAGAGATCATAAAGGAATCCATGGTACTCATCTGAACCCTGCCGTTAAAACAGCCAGGTCATTATTATTTGATTTTTTTGGCATAACTTTATTACGCCAAATTGATTTACTGTCATGCGTAACATTTCAGCCATTCTCTTCTTAATATTTTTTGCCATGGATCTAAATTCGCAGGAGAAGCTAACTGATCGTCAGCCGGTTGCTGCAGGAAGATTTTATTCTGCCAACAGGGAATCTCTTATCAGGGATATTTCCGATCTGTTCAATAAATGCAAAAAAGCTACAGGGAATATGAAAGTCAGAGCCCTGATCCTTCCCCATGCAGGTTATGTTTTTTCAGGAAAAATAGCAGCTTCGGCACTATCAACAGTTCCCGCTAATTCTGATATAAAAAATATCTTTATTATCGGATCAAGCCATGTGATGGCATTCGAAGGCGCTTCAGTATATTATACGGGAGATTTTATAACTCCCCTCGGGAAGGCATTCGTAAACAGGGAAATAGCTAATAAACTGAGAAAAGAGAACAGGGTATTCAATTTCCCTGTTGATGCACATTATCAGGAACACAGCCTTGAAGTGCAGATCCCTCTTATACAATATTATTTTTCCGGAAAACCCTCAATAGTACCCATAATAATAGGAAGCAGCAACAACAATACCCTGAAGCAGATAACTGAAGCCCTGAGACCTTGGTTCACTCCTGAAACCCTTTTTATTATCAGCAGCGACTTCTCACATTATCCATCATATGAAGATGCAAAGGTAGTTGATAACCTTACTGCTGAAGCATTGATATCAGGTGATCCTCAGGTGTTTATGACAACACTGAGAAAGAATTCCTCCAAAAACATTGACGGGCTTGTCACAAGCATGTGCGGTTATACATCAGGACTTGTCCTGCTCAACCTTGCAGAAGGAGATAAAAACCTTGTTTTTAAGCGAGTAGATTACTGCAATTCCGGAGATTCACCGTACGGCGACAAGGAAGGAGTTGTGGGGTATCATGCCATAGCACTTGTTGAGAGATCAAATAATCCGGATCTTTCCGGGGAATCATCAGGCAGTATCTCTTTCTCTGCCGGGGAAAGCGATGAACTGTTCAGAATTGCAAGAAACAGCATCAAATCAATTCTCAGTGATAACAAAAGATTATCTCTTGATGAAACTAAGATCCCAGCTGCCCTTAAACAACCATTAGGAGCCTTTGTTACAATTAAAATTGACGGAGCACTGAGAGGATGCATCGGACGTTTTGTATCATCAGAACCTCTCTGCGAAGTGGTTAAAGCATCCGCAATATCTTCTGCATTTGAAGATCCCAGATTCAATCCTCTCACTGCAGAAGAATTCGAAAAGTGTGTTCTGGAGATAACCATCCTCGGTCCGATGAAAAAAATCCGGGACATAAATGAAATAATCCTTGGAAAACACGGGATCTATATAAAGAAAGATTTCAGATCGGGGACCATGCTTCCGCAGGTTGCAAAGGAATACGGCTGGACTGTGGAGGAGTTCCTTGGCCATACCGCAAGGGAAAAAGCAGGTATTGGCTGGGATGGATGGAAGGATGCCGAAATCTTTATCTATGAAGGAATGGTACTCGAAGAAAAGACCAACTGATCTTATGCACTGCAAAAGGCAAGATTATAACTGCCCGGATATCAGCATCAATCTGTTCATTGTAGGATTTGTAAGTACATCCATCCAGCTTTTGCTGATGAGAGAGATAATGAATCTCTCCGGCGGATATGAACTGATGACAGGAATCTTTCTGGGATCGTGGCTTACGGCTTCAGCTGGAGGTTCTGCCCTGGCCGGCAGAACCTGCCTTAATGACCTTCGGATAATAAACCTTGTATTTTCACTGGGTCCTCTCCTCTCAGTCCTTTTATTCGTTCTTCTTGCCGGAATGATGACATTGCCGGGTGAAACACCCGATTTTCTGAAAAGCCTGGTTCTCACTTTTCTCATGCTTCTGCCGGTTTGCTTTTCTACAGGATATACCTTCATCAAACTGACAGCATATGCGGTTACAAACAATGATTACAAACCGGGAAAATCCTTTTCAATTGAAACAGGAGGTGCAATAATCGCAGGTATAATTCTTTCGGTTTTAACATCCGGAATACTTAACACCGGACAGATACTGGTTGTCATCCTGATCACATCTCCCGCGTACACCCTTCTGACATATTTCCCCGGTAGCAGATTAAAAAACAATGTGATTAAATCCGTCGTAGTAATAATTGTAGCTGCATTGCTTATTATACAACCCCATATCCTTTTAAGGCAGGTGTTGATGCCCGGAATAAAGATAAAAGATACCAGAGATACTCCCTATGGAAATATAACCAGAGGTATTTATGGTGATGAGGAAAGCATCTATTATAACCAGAGACTTCTATCATATTCCGACGACGCAATGGAAAGGGAGGAAAACATACATTACGCATTGCTGCAGGTGGAAAATCCCGTTAATATTCTGGTGATCTCAGGATCGCTTGCCTCATTTCTCCCTGAAATTGCCAAGTACGATCCTGAAAAAGTCATTTTCATTGAGAATGATCCGGGATTAATTGAAACAACATCAGTCAATGCGGATGCCTTTCCGTTCAGTATTGATATAAAGACAAAAGACGCCTACAGGTATATCAGAGAGAACGAACTTAAGAACGACGCTGTAATTCTTCTTCTTCCGCCTCCCTCATCACTTGCACTCAACAGATACTATACCAGAGAATTCTTCAAAGAAGTAAAATCAGGACTATCACCGGGCGGCATTTTCATGTGTTCTCCCGGTCCTGCCGATTATTATCTGAATAAAGAAACTGTTTATCTGTATTCTTCTGTATATAACAGTCTGACAGAAGTTTTCAGATCAGTCAAACCGGTGCCGGGTAACAAGCTCTACTTCGTTGCATCTGATTCAGAACTGTCTGTGTCATATTCCAAAATGGCAGAAAGAAAACAAATAAACAATATTTATGTCAGTCAGGATTTTCTGTCGGATGATCTGATCAGAATGAAATCGGATGAGATCCTTTCCGTTCTTGATAAAAATGTCAGACAGAACCGGTCAGCCTCACCGATTGCATGTTTCTACTATCAGTCTTATAATCTGTCCCGTAATCCCACCGCGAAGAGCATAGCTGCAATTATTTTAATTGTTGCATTCGCACTGTCAATATCAGTGGTCAGGAGGAACAATATCCTGATGTATTTTACGGCATCATCCCTAGCCGGATTTGAGATCATAATACTGCTGATCCTGCAGCTTACTATAGGCAACATGTATCAGCTGACAGGAATAATAATTGCAGCACTGATGACAGGACTGGCTGCCGGATCAGGAATGAAGCATGATCTGACACGGATCAGGGTTCTGACATTCGCTTTATTGTTATATTATCTTATTATTGCAATCCTTACCAATGCTTTTCTTTCCCTTTCAGGCATTGCCGGGACAATTCTGATAATTTCTGCAGTTTTACCACCTTCATTTATTACAGGTAATCTTTTCAGGAGACTGACAATAAATGACGAAAAAGGGAATATCTCTTCATCAGTCTATACTGCTGATCTGGCCGGTTCAGCGCTGGGATTTATTCTCATTTCAGCACTTATAGTACCGGTTTTTGGGATACGGTTTTCATTATTTTTCCTGTCGGGCCTGATTTTTGCCGGGATTCTTTTTGGAACAGACAGGAAGCTTTAGTAGTTTTATTTTAACATTTGACAGAGGTGATGTTATGGCAAAAAGAGAATTTGATGAGAGCAAGAGGGCCTTCGTGAAAAAATGTATGGCTCTTTCGGCGGGTGTAATAGCAATTCCCGGTTCTGCTGTGATGGATTGCAATGTAATAAAGGAACTGCCAAAGGGGAGAAAGCTGGCTATGTTTCAGGAAGAGACTCCCCGGGGTATTATGTGTCTCATATGCCCGAATGAATGTGTCCTTAAAGAAGGAGAAATAAGCCAGTGTAATAACCGCATTGTAAATAATTCCAAACTATATACAATGGCCTTTGGAAATCCGTGCTCAGTCAATATTGATCCCATGGAAAAAAAGCCATTATATCATTTTCTTCCCGGATCCAGGGCTTATTCAATCGCCACTGCCGGTTGTAATCTTGCATGTCTCAACTGCCAGAACTGGTCGATCTCACAGACAAGACCGGACAAGACACGCAATTATGATCTGATGCCTCCGAAAGTCGTTGAAGAGGCTGTCAGAAACAATTGCAGATCAATAGCATATACATATTCAGAACCAACATCATTCTATGAATATGTATATGAAACATCAGTACTCGCAAAAAGAGAGGGAATAAAGAACGTTTTAAAATCAAACGGTTATGTAAATCCGGAACCTCTCAGGAAACTATGTACCGTTGCCGATGCTGCGAACATTGATCTTAAGGCATTCAATGAAAGTACTTATATCAAACTGTCGGGCGGCAAACTGCAACCTGTACTGGAATCTCTCAAAATATATCGCGATGCGGGTGTGTGGCTCGAGATCACCAATCTTGTAATACCAACCTGGACAGACCGGATCGACGAGATTGGCAGGATGTGTAAGTGGCTGAGCGATAACGGCTTTAAGGATACCCCTCTTCATTTCAGCAGGTTTTTTCCTGTCTTCAAACTTGAACAACTGCCTCCCACCCCGGTGGAATTATTAAATACTGCAGCAAAGATCGCATCAGGGGAAGGACTGAAATATGTATATACCGGAAATGTACCCGGAAGTGAACAGTCCAATACAAAGTGTCCGGGTTGCGGGACTCAGCTCATTTCGAGACAGGGATACAGGATCGTCTTTAATAATATTGCAGAAGGAAGGTGTAACAAATGCGGAATGGAAATAAGGGGTATCTGGTCCTGAAAAACAACATAGAATAACCCGACATAATCTGAATAAATGAATTTGTCTGAAGCAAAAGAAAGGATAGAGAAACTGCGTAAAGAAATCGACATCCATAATCATAATTATTATGTACTCAGTAATCCGGTTATTTCCGATTTCGAGTTTGATATGCTGATGAATGAGCTGGAGACGCTCGAAAAGAAATATCCGGAGTTTATTACCGCGGATTCCCCGACACAAAGGGTAGGAAGTGATCTGACACAGGAATTCAGACAGTATGAACATAAATACCCCATGCTGTCACTTGGTAATACTTATAGTGAAGATGAACTGAGGAGCTTTAATGACAGAATTGAAAAAACAGCCGGAGGACAGGTTGAATATGTATGTGAACTTAAATTTGACGGAGCATCCATAAGTCTTACATACAGGAACAACAGTCTGGCCAGTGCTCTGACGAGAGGTGACGGTACAAGCGGTGATGATGTCACCAGAAATATCAGGACCATTAAAAGTATTCCATTGTCATTATCGGCTGGCAAAATTCCCGAAGAATTTGTAATCAGGGGAGAGATCCTGATGCCAAGACCTGTATTTAACAGGTTGAATGAGGAACGTATCCTGGCAGGTTTACAGCCATTTGCCAATCCCAGAAATGCTGCATCAGGAACCCTTAAGCTACTTGATCCAAATATAGTGGCATCACGCCGGCTTGATTGCATGTTCTATTTCCTGCTTGGTGATGAATTGCCTTTTAATACTCATTTTGAAAACCTCATGCAGGCTGCAGGCTGGGGTTTCAGGATCTCGGAAGGTATCAGAATCTGCAGGAATTTTGATGAGGTTCTTCAGTTTATAAGGAAATGGGACGAGGAACGGAAAAAACTTATATACGATATCGACGGTGTCGTAATCAAGGTCAATTCCCTTGCATTGCAGGATAAGCTTGGCTTTACAGCCAAATCGCCAAGATGGGCAACCGCATTCAAATATAAAGCTGAACAGGTGACAACCAGATTGTTATCCGTATCATTCCAGGTCGGAAGAACCGGTAATGTTACCCCCGTTGCAAACCTTGAACCGGTATTCCTTGCAGGATCAACAGTCAGGAGAGCATCTCTTCATAATGCCGACCAGATAGAAATACTGGATCTCCATATAAATGATATTGTATATGTGGAAAAAGGAGGTGAAATAATTCCAAAGATAACAGGTGTGGACCGGTCGAAAAGAGATGAAAACAACACTAAAGTTACATTTATTCAGAACTGTCCGGAATGTGGCACGTCTCTGGTAAGGAATGAAGGTGAAGCAAATCATTTCTGTCCGAATTACCTTCATTGTCCGCCTCAGATCACAGGAAGGATAGAACATTTTATCAGCCGAAAGGCAATGAATATTGAAGGCCTGGGCGAAGAAACTGTGGATCTCTTATTCAGCAAAGATCTCATCAGGAATTTCGCTGACTTGTATGAGCTTAAACCTGAACAACTTATGCCCCTCGAAAGGATGGGTGAAAAATCGGCACGGAACATTATCAACAGCATTAAGGAATCTGTAAAAGTCCCTTATTCACGTGTTATTTTTGCACTGGGGATCAGGCATGTCGGAGAAACAATGGCAAAAACAATTGCAAAACGGTTCTCTTCAATCAACGAACTGATGAATGCTGAGTATGATACCCTTACAGGTATAAGAGAGATAGGCCCAAGGATAGCTTCAAGCATTATTAATTACTTCGGCGATCAGGACAACATTGAGATCATAAACCGGCTTAAATCTTACGGGATCAATCTGCAGGAAAAAGAGCAGAAAGTATGGTCAGAAGGACCGCTTACCGGGAAATCAATTGTCATATCAGGAGTTTTCCTGAAACACAGCCGTGAAGAATATAAACAGCTGATCGAAGACAAGGGTGGAAAGAATGTCTCATCCATTTCGTCGGGTACAACATTTATTCTTGCAGGAGAAAATATGGGGCCGGCGAAAAGAGAGAAAGCGGAATTACTCGGAATACCACTGATGAGTGAAGAAGAATTTCTGAAATTAATTAATGAAGATTAATATATTGACCTATTTGATATAAAAAAAACTGTTAGGTTTGCAGAATGGAACTATTTGGAGAATTCAGACAAAAGATCGGAGTGTATATCCTTGACAGGAAAGGATCGAGGTCCAAAAGAAAGGTCCATTATTCGAATATTGAAAGTATCAAAAAAATAGGGATTGTGTGGGATGCCTCAAATAATGAGGAGTTCAGTATACTTTCAAAATTCTTCCATAAGATGAATGAAAAAAATATTAAGGTTAAGATATTAGGGTACTATGCCGGCAGGGATCTGCCGAATAATCTTACTGCCATCAAATACCTGTCGTGTATCAGGACACCCGAACTGGATTTTTTCTACAAACCTGCCTTTTCGGTAGAAGCTGCAACATTCATAAAGACAAAGTTTGATGTACTGATAGATATAAACTTTGATAAAAAATTCCCTCTATATTATGTATCAACATTGTCGACAGCCAATTTCAAGGTTGGTTTATGGGATTCCAGGACCAGGAATCAGATATTTGATCTTATGATCGAGCTGAAAAGGCCGGTCAGGATAGATCAATATCTCGATCATGTTATGCATTATCTCGAAATGATAAAATCAGAATCACCCGAACAAGTCGAAAAATAATCAGTTATGAAGAAATTCAGAGGAACAGGTGTTGCAATAGTAACGCCATTCAAGAATGATACGAGTATTGATTTTGCTGCCTTCGGACGTATAATTGATCACGTGATAAAAGGCGGTGTCAACTATATTGTTGCCATGGGGACAACCGGTGAAGCTTCCACTCTCACCAGGGATGAGAAACAAGCTGTACTGTCATATGTTACCGAATCGATAAACGGGAGGGTACCTCTTGTTGCCGGTATAGGAGGTAACAACACACAGGAAATAATCAATTGTATAAGAAGTCTCGATCTTACCGGAGTTGACGGTATTCTGTCAGTTGCACCATATTACAATAAACCGGGGCAAAGAGGATTATTACAGCATTTCAAAGCTATAGCCACATGCAGCCCTCTGCCTGTGATAATATATAATGTTCCCGGGAGGACCAGTATTAATATACTGCCTGATACGACACTCGAACTGGCCCATGAATGTGACAATATAATAGGTATCAAGGAAGCATCAGGTGATCTGGGGCAGATAATGAAGATCATCAAAGGGAAACCTGAAAGTTTCCAGGTAATTTCGGGTGATGATATGCTGACCATACCAGTTATTGCTGCCGGTGGTTCAGGTGTAATATCAGTACTGGCAAATGCCTGGCCGGCTGAATGCAGTGAACTGGTTAATAATGCTCTTAAGAACAATTTCAGGCAGGCCCGCGAAATACATTTCAGGTTTATTGAAATAATCGATCTTTTGTTTGCCGATGGAAATCCCTCAGGAATAAAAGCATTTATGTCGGTAATGAATCTTTGCAAGAATAATGTAAGACTCCCGCTTGTTCCGGTGAGTAAAAACATACAGGCCCGTATCCAGAAAGCTGTGGAGGATCTGGGCTAATTCATTTTTCATGCATTCGGTCGTGCACCCTGCCCGGGGCTTACAGCCTGCTGCTGACCATGACAGTGTTTGTATTTCTTACCGCTGCCACAGGGACAGGGGTCATTTCTCCCGACTTTCTTTTCAACACGGACAGGTTCCGTTTTCTGGTTTTTATCCTGTCCGCCGCCTGCTGTTGAACTGTATTGTGAAAAATCGCTCTTGGAGGTCCTGAGATTTTCAACCTGACGTCTGCGCTGTGCCTCCCTTACCTGATCCGGATCCTGAGTCGGAATATGGCCTTTCATCAGGGTACTGACAACATCCTTATTGACCTTGTTGATCATTGTCTTGAACAGCTCAAATGATTCAAACTTATAAATAAGCAAAGGATCTTTCTGTTCATATGTTGCATTCTGAACGGATTGTTTAAGCTCATCCATCTCACGCAGATGTTCCTTCCATGCATCATCAATCGTGGCAAGAACAACAGTTTTCTCATATGCTTTTGCCAGTTCTTTTCCCTCCGACTCGGCAGTTGCTTTAAGATTGGTCACTACCTGGAACACCTTGATGCCATCAGTTATCGGTACAACAACGTTCTCATAAACGTGCGACATCCTGTCATAAACATCTTTCAGAACAGGATATGCCTGCTGGGAGATTGATTCTTCCTTCCTTTTGTAGGTATCGAGGACCTTTGCATATACTTTTTCGACGATCTCTTCGGTATTTATTTTGAGGAATTCCTGGGATGTTACCGGGGAATCAATCGAGAATGAACGGATAAGATCAAAGTCAAATCCTTCAAAATCACCATCTTTCTGATAATTATCCACCAGGGTTTCAGTGACATCATACATCATGTTTGCCACATCCACACTAAGTCTTTCACCAAGAAGAGCATGTCTTCTCTTTTTGTATATCACCTCCCGCTGGGAGTTCATAACATCATCATATTCAAGCAGTCTCTTGCGTATTCCGAAATTGTTCTCCTCCACTTTTTTCTGTGCTCTCTCGATGGACTTTGTGATCATCGGGTGTTGTATCATCTCACCGTCTTTGAGTCCCAGCTTATCCATAATTCCGGCAATTCTTTCAGATCCGAAAAGCCTCATAAGTTCATCTTCAAGGGATACAAAGAACTGTGAAGAACCCGGGTCACCCTGCCGGCCTGAACGTCCCCGAAGCTGTCTGTCGACCCTTCTCGATTCATGCCTTTCTGTACCGATTATTGCGAGTCCACCGGCTTTTTTAACTTCTTCAGTCAGCTTGATATCCGTCCCGCGGCCGGCCATGTTGGTGGCAATGGTTATCGTACCTGATTTGCCGGCCTCGGCAACAATCTCTGCTTCACGCTGATGAAGCTTGGCATTAAGCACATTATGCTTAAGCCCTTTCATCTTGAGCATCCTGCTCAGTAATTCCGATATTTCGACCGATGTAGTACCGACCAGAACAGGTCTTCCCTGGCGATTAAGGGACAAAATCTCATCGATAACTGCATTATACTTTTCCCGTTTGGTCTTGTATATTATATCCTCCCTGTCTGCCCTTACAACCGGCTTATTTGTAGGGATAACAACAACATCAAGCTTATATATATTCCAGAATTCCCCGGCTTCTGTTTCAGCAGTACCTGTCATACCTGCAAGCTTATGGTACATCCTGAAATAGTTCTGAAGAGTGATTGTTGCATAGGTCTGGGTCGCAGCTTCAACCTTTACATTCTCCTTGGCTTCTATAGCCTGGTGAAGACCATCGGAATAACGTCTGCCTTCAAGTATTCTTCCTGTCTGCTCATCGACAATCTTGACCTTATTATCCATTACCACATATTCAATATCCCTGTCAAAGAGAGTATAAGCTTTCAGAAGCTGGGTCATGGTATGAACCCTCTCCGACTTTACAGAATAATCCTGAAGCAATTCATCCTTCACTTTAAGCTTTTCCCTGTCATTCAGGTCTGATTTTTCCAGGTCAGCAATCTTTGATCCCACATCAGGTAAAATGAAGAAACTGGCATCCTCCACCGAAGTTGAAATAAGATCAATACCCTTTTCGGTAAGCTCTATTGAGTTTGCTTTCTCGTCAATTATGAAATACAATTCATCAGTTACCTTGGGCATTTCCTTGCTGTTATTCTGCATATAGAAATTCTCTGTTTTCTGCAGAAGTGTCCTGTTTCCTTCCTCGCTCAGGAATTTAATAAGTGCATTGTTCTTGGGAAGTCCCTTAAAAGCTCTCAGCAGCAGCAATCCTCCTTCTTCGTCCTTACCTTCGCTGATCAGTCTCTTGGCATCAGCAAGGATCTGGGTGACAAGCTTTCTCTGGGCGCTGACAAGCTTTTCGATCTTTGGTTTAAGCTCATCAAACTGCTGGGTATCGCTTTTTGCAGTGGGTCCTGAAATTATGAGCGGTGTTCTGGCATCATCAATAAGAACTGAGTCTACCTCGTCGACAATGGCATAATGGTGTTTACGCTGGACAAGATCTTCCGGATTGATAGCCATATTATCCCTGAGGTAATCGAATCCGAATTCATTATTTGTTCCGAAAGTAATATCGGCGTTGTAAGCTTTGCGTCTGTCAGCGGAATTGGGCTGATGTTTATCGATACAGTCAACGCTGAGACCATGGAATTCGTAGATCGGTCCCATCCATTCAGAATCACGTTTTGACAGATAATCATTCACAGTTACAATGTGTACACCTCTTCCGGCAAGGGCATTCAGAAAGACCGGTAATGTGGCAACAACTGTTTTACCTTCACCTGTAGCCATTTCAGCGATCTTTCCCTTATGCAGTGCAACCCCTCCTATCAGCTGGACATCATAATGAACCATGTCCCATATTATCTCATTGCCACCTGCAATCCATTTGTTGTTCCAGTACGCATTTTCACCTTTAACGGTGATCGATTCCCGGGTGGCAGCCAGATCACGGTCATACTGCCTTGCAGTGACTTCAAGAACACTGTTCTCCTTAAACCTTTTTGCAGTTTCTTTAACTAATGCAAAAGCTTCAGGTACACATTCATCAAGAATAATTTCCAGTTTCTCGGTAATGTGCTTTTCTATTTTATCAATCTCGTTGTATAATGCTTCTTTCTTATAAACATCTCCTTCTTTCTCCGCCTGATCCCTGAGTTTTACTATCTCAGCTTCATCTTCCCGGATATATTCCTTTATCCGGCTTTTTATTTCCACGGTTTTATCACGAAGCTCGTCATTGGAAAGACCCTGAAGTTTCTCAAATTCAATATGTACCTTTTCCACATAAGGACTTATCTCCTTCAGATCTCTCTCATATTTATTCCCCAGGAACAGTCCAAGTATTTTATTTACAATGCTCATTTTTAATAATCTTACAGATTTTTAAAATACCCCGCAAAATTAATCTATTTTTCGGAAATTGAATTTGAATTTTTCCAGGTATGCTTATCTGATCAGAGAGTATTTAACCACGAACCTCTGACGGTCATTTTGAAGAAGAATGAAATAGAAACCTTCCGGGTAAGCTGATATATCAATATTTATGATTTCGCCGTCAGCGGACCTTTCCTTTATCAGACAAATGCCCGCTGAATTATAAACGGAATAAAGTAAGGGTTCCATTATCATATTTCCCGTTTTCCGGACCGTAATTATTCCTTTCCCCGGATTTGGATAAATGACAGGTTCATCATAAACGACATTTTCAACATTATCGATCAGGGGTCCTGCATGAAGATCCTCAATTACCCATCCCCAGCCATTGGCGTATGGATCAGAAAAAAGTCTGAACCTGATTACCAGTGTATCACCTGCCCGAATCAAGTCAGAAGGTTTAAGAAAGATCGTATGCCTGACAAGCATGGATTCATCTCCCTTGTATGTTGAATTATCGCCGGCAATGGAACTGTTGTAAGCATTTTCCCATGTTTTCTGATATCTGCTGTCATAACCGTCAGCCAGTGGGAACCACGATTTGCCATAATTGGTTGATCCTTCAACTATCACGTAATCATAGAATTCCGGTGAGCCAAACACGGAACCTGCTTCTCCGGGTTCAACAAGAGCAAGATCATTATAGCTTATTATCATGCCTCCCGGATCAAACCTGAGAGGTGTTCTGAGCATTGCAGTATAACCAATGCTGTCGCCTGTCTCTTCAGGGCTCTCATAGGGATGCTTTGTGTGAAGACCGTAACTGGAAAAACCTTCCGGAGCGGTTATAATAAAACCATTGTTAAAGAAATCATCCTCAGCATTTACAAAATCAGTGGTATAACTGTCAACAGGTTTATTGATACGTTCAAAATTTATATAATAGAACCCGGTAGAAGGGATGGTTCTGCTGTTGGCCGAAGCAGCCTTATCAAATGCAATTATCCTGTATCCTATTGAATCAGTATTTGTTATGGAGAATTTTTTTATGCTGAGGGAATTGCCGTAGCTGTCTTTTCCTTCATTCTTCAGGCCGATATAATTCAATGCGCCCTGATTGACTTTATATTCAATATATACTGTGTCTATACCAAGGTTATCTTTTGCTTCAGCCATAAAACTGATTGCATCAATAACCTCAAAATAATAATCTGTGGGAGTGTGTGCTATCACAGGCCTTACAGTGTCGGTCCCGATATAGACCGAATGCCTGAATTCCTTTATAAATGACGGCGAACGGTACATTCGCCTGAAATCATCCTCTGCATAAATATAATATTCAAGTTCAGTCTCATACGTATTGACCGGTATTGTTGCCATGAAATTATCATCACCGGAGGGTGAGATCATAATTAATGTATCTTTTGTTTCAAAACCGTCCGATGACCATACCAGTCCTACCTTATTCCTCAAATAGGTGGTATCAGATATTATTGCTGCCCGGATTTCGATTTCAGTGAGATGTTCTTCGGTATCTAAGGGAACTTCATGACTTATTCTTGTATTTATCCAGCCCAGGTCACCCAGTATTGACATGGTATATTTTCCCGGATCATGTATTGCTTCCCCTCTGTTGATAAAGGGGGTCATGAGCTGGTTTTCCTTCAGGGTTGTCGTTTCATCGAGGTGTGAAATGCTCGATCCCGTGTCGAATGTTGAGGGAACGTAGAGTCGTGCCCTGTTGCCTGAAGTGTATTCTGATAAAAGCGGACCTTTGAACCAGAGTTGTCCGCCGGTAAGCTCATTTTTAAGGGAGGTTGACGGATTATCAAAAATTGCTGTATCAGTAAGTTTCCTTCCCTGTATATCTTCCACAAAAGTGTCATAAATAAGAGGAACTGAGCCTGCTCCATAATAACCTGTGGATGCATCCACATTCATACTGTCAAAGAAACCCAGTCCGTGAATAAGTTCATGAATTACGACAGTGACCAGGTCATAGCTCAGTACTGGTGTTTTTCCGTCAGTTCCCAAATACCAGTTAATAGAACTGTTTATAACCAGCTCTATATCACCCTCAAGATCAAAATTCAGACTCTCACCTGCTATTTTTTCTGCAAGAGCAGCCGGGTAATATGCGTAGGGCTGCAATGCATCGATTCCCCATCCGGGTGCATATCCGGTTGTGGATGAATTTGCCAGAACACCCTGGGTACTAATGTTCTGCCATCTTGCAAGCACAGTAATCCTTGCATCATCAGGGAGCAGGGATTCAAGTATTGATGCGGCATATTCCATTGCCACAATTGCGGACGACGGGAACCCTGTGTAATATATAGTTAAGGATGCTCCTCCTTTCATTCCGGATCTTAAGAAAAATTCTTCCGGAGGAGGAATATAAATTTTATTGACCTTATCACCGGCATAACAGACTCCGGTGATAAGGCTATTTTTTATCAGCTTCTGGGCTTCAAGCCTTTGTACCGATAAAAGTAAAGGAAATGAGAGAAGTACAATAAAGAACTTTCTCATAAGTTTTACTAATCTTCCGATCCTCTTAATTTCATTATATCCCTGTCCATCTGGTACAAAATATTCTTACCACCAAGTTTGAGTTTATCAACTATTACCTGTACAGAGGACTCTTCTTCAACCTGTTCAGCGACAAACCACTGCAGGAAATTATTGGTGCTGAAATCTTTTTCTGCAAGAGCCAGCTCAACTATCTCATATATGCTTGCACTGATGTACTGCTCATGCTTCAGAACCTCATCAAAAAGTTCAACCAGATCTTTGAAATCTTCGGGTGGCTTTTTGAAAGCGGGTATAACGGCTTTTCCACCACGCTCGTTAATATATTTAATGAACTTGAGCATATGCTCCTTTTCTTCTTCTGCCTGGGAATACAGCCAGGCTGCAACACCTGCCATACCTAAGGTTTCAGCCCAGCATGCCATTGCAAGATAAAGGTTTGAAGAGTATCCTTCTCTTTCTACCTGCCTGTTACACAGGTCTTCTACTTTTTTCTTTAACATATTCAATACTATTTAAGGTTTTAACAATAACATATATTTCGCGGTATTGTTCGGAATCAATTATAAGAAATCAAGGTTAAAAATTCTTCTGAAGTCTTTCATTATGGGATATTTGGATTGCAGATAATTATATTTCTGTTCATCAGTATAAGGAGCCTCACCGGAATCTGAAAGTTCGACTGTTGTCTGTATATCTATATCCTCCTCAATAAATCTGGCTTTGAGCCAGTTCAACAACTTCTGCCTGTAGTTTTCGGTGAAAATGTCTTTCTGGGTCGCATTGGAAAAGAGTATATTTATAATATGGTCATCCTCGAGCCGGGTTTTTACTGTTTTGAACATGCTAATTATTCTGGGTCCTTCCCCTTTCAGGCTATCCTGGAATTCTGTCCAGACCGTGGCGAATGTATCTTCACTTAACTCCAGCTTACTTAAACCGGTATCTGCAGTCACCTGATCATTGACAATTGATATTGTTTCGGAAGGTTTTCCGGTATCAGATATCACATCCCTGATTGAAAAGGTCCTGGGCGGCTTTTCCACAGCACTTAAATGAGGCGGATTGGGAGTGTCTTTTCGTTCACGGCTTAAAGGAGGCTTTGTCTCATCCTGACGAATTATTTCCGATTTTGAGGGAAGAGGTATTTCAACTTCTTCCCTGATATCAGGTTTACCTACCTGCTTTTTTTTTTCAGGCTCCCCACCGTTTTCATCTGTCAGCCGGCACAGGCGTATGAGGAACAGTTCGATATGGAGACGGGGATTCTTGCTGTTCCTGTAATTGATATCACAATAGCTTCCTGCATCAAGGGCTTTGTAAAGAAAAGCGGACGGACATCCGGAAGTTTGCTGTATATATCTTTGCCTGACTGCTGACGTGGTTTCGAGAAGCTTCAGTGTCGCCTCATCCTTACTTACAAGAAGATCACGCATATGGCTGTTCAGACCTGTTACAAAATTGTAACCGTCAAATCCTTTTGCCAGGACTTCATTGAAAGTCATAAGAACAGTTGAAATATCACCTCTGATCGCAGCATCAACAGTCTTAAAATAGTATTCGTAATCAAGAACGTTAAGATTCTCAATGACATCCCGGTAAGTAATGTTTTTTCCGCTCAGGCTCACTATCTGATCAAAGATTGACAGTGCATCTCTTAAAGCACCGTCCGCTTTCTGTGCAATAATATGAAGTGCCTCCTCCTCTGCCTTTACAGACTCCTGTGCAGCAACATATACCAGTCTCTTAATGATGTCTTCAATCCTTATCCTGTTGAAATCAAATATCTGGCACCTCGAGAGGATGGTCGGGATGATCTTATGTTTCTCTGTGGTTGCAAGGATGAATATAGCGTGTGCCGGCGGTTCTTCAAGGGTTTTGAGAAAAGCATTGAATGCAGAGGAAGAAAGCATATGTACCTCATCGATTATATATATGCTGTACTTTCCTATCTGTGGTGGTATCCTGACCTGTTCATTAAGGCTTCTGATATCTTCAACCTTATTATTGGACGCAGCATCCAGTTCATGGATATTGAAGGATCTCAGAGTATTAAATGATTTACATGATTCACATTCGTCGCATGCTTCCCCATTCTCCTTAAGATTGAAACAGTTTATTGTTTTTGCCAGTATCCTGGCACAAGTAGTTTTACCTACTCCTCTTGGTCCGCAGAAAAGATAAGCATGTGCAAGCAGCCTGTTCTTTATTGCACTCTTCAGAGTATTGGTTATAGTATCCTGGCCTACAACCATATCAAAGGTTGCAGGACGGTATTTTCGGGCTGAAACAACAAAGTTCTCCATAAAAGGGAATAACCGTTTTTTTTGCGGATTTACAGTACTGCAAATATAATTAAAAGAGAACATCAATAATATCGGGCTTAAGATCACTTTGATATTGTAATGTCTGAAGTTTAATTTTCGGTATATTAGTTTTTTTAAATAGAAAAATATTGTATTTTTGCGACCCAAATTCATTAAAATTTAAATAAAATTATTGATTAAATTATGTTAAACCAGTACGAAACCGTTTTCATTGCAACTCCCGTTTTGTCTGAGAACCAGATGAAGG
>CAYQZL010000049.1:0-26814 GCA_964421975.1 uncultured Rikenellaceae bacterium | reverse complement strand
ACAACACCCTATCCTACACTCTTTCCCTACACGACGCTCTTCCGATCTGAGGGTACGAAGGGATGAAGGGACTAAAAAGAAAAAAATAATCGGGAAGAGACAGGTTATGAAGATCAGGGAAGGGATTAAGTTGAACTCAGTATGCGCAGAAAAATGTTATCGAAGAAATTAAAACTATGAGATTTTTAAATGCAGGATTCTTCGTATTAATTTTTATTGTATTATCTGGATGCGGCAGGAGCAGCACACGTACGGTTGTTTCAATTAAAAATGATAAATGGTATATCAACGGCAGAATTACGAATGAAGGATCGCCAGCCGAAGGTTTATTGATGAATGTAAGGATGGTTAATTCGGTATTTGAAGACCGTGGAGGCAATTTGCCGGAAGAATTTCAAGACTTTAAACCGGGAGTAAATACTGAAAATTTTATTTCCAGGATCCGGGAATATACTTCGGGCGGAGTTAATGCCTTCACAATAGGTCTGCAGGGAGGGATGCCGGGATATGAAGGTGCAATTAACAGTGCTTTTGAAGGTGATGGTACCCTTCGTCCGGATTATATGCACAGGGTTGAAAGGGTGATAAGGGAAACTGATAAACATTCGGGAGTGATCATATTATCCTGTTTTTACCAGAGACAACATTCACACAGTGCTGTCCTTTACAGCAGGGAAGATATCCTGAATGCTGTAAAGAATACCGCGGAATGGATAAAGGAAAAGCGTTTAGGGAATGTACTGCTTGAGATCTCAAATGAATACTGGCATAACGGTTTTCTTTTTTGGAATGAGGGAAAATGGCTCAGAACAAATAAAGCACAGGTTGAACTGATTTCATATGCCCAGGCATTGCATCCATCTTTACTTGTAAGTACAAGTGGTATGGGTGATGGTCAGATGTCAGACTCCATTGTTAAGGCTGTGGATTTTATAACGGTACATTTCAATTCAACACCTCTGGAAATGTATGGTGAAAGGATCAGCGTATTAAAGAGATCAGGTAAACCGGTTATCTGTAATGAAGATGACAAAACCGGTAAGGATGGAGCCGCAGCGCTTGCCCTGTCTGTTTTGAATGGCTGCAGCTGGGGTTATATGAACAACAAACAAAACCAGTATATGCCATTTATGTTTGAAGGAGTAAAAGATGATACTATTGTATATAACTTTATGAAAAAAGAGATCACCCGCGGTTATAATATTGATGAGAATCCGTATAAAGCTGATAAATAAGTCATGAAACTTGGCATAAGCAGCTATACATTTACCTGGGCAAGCGGAGTCAAGGATTATCTTCCCCGCGTCCCTCTGACACCTCAGGATCTTCTGAATAAAGCAAATGAACTTGGAGTTAACCTGGTTCAGATTGCAGATAACATGCCGCTTCATACCATAGATACGGGTCAGATGGAAGATCTTATAAGGATTGCAACCGGTAAAGGAATTGAACTGGAAGCAGGCGCTAAGGGATTGACCCGGGACAATCTTGAATCGTATCTTAATATTTCGGAAAAAATCAATTCACGGATACTAAGGTTTGTTATTGACCAACAGGATTATAAGCCCTCTTTGGAGGAGGTTATTTCAGTCATCAGGGAAGCAGAACCCGAATTAAGAAGTCGTGGAATAATACTGGCGATCGAAAACCACGACAGGTTTACAGCGATGCAGTTTCTTCAGATAATTGAAAAGGCTGGCAGCCCTTATGTGGGTATCTGCCTTGATTGTGCCAATTCTTTTGGTGCTGGTGAGGGATTTAAGGAGGTGGTTAATTGTCTTGCCCCTCACGTTGTTAATCTGCATCTTAAAGAGATATCCATAAAAAGGAAATATCATATGATGGGATTCGATATCGAGGGAAGACCTTTTGGAGAAGGCCTTATGCCACTTGAGTGGATACTTTCAACTCTGACTCCGGAATGCCGGACAGCAGTTCTCGAACTCTGGACTCCGCCTGAAGATACCCTGGAAGAAACCATAATTAAAGAGCGTAATTGGGCGAAACAGAGTATTGATTATCTGAGAAAACATATAAAAGAATAAATGAAAGAATATCATGATCTATGATAATGTATTACAAACTATTGGCAATACTCCGCTGGTGAAGATCAACCGGCTGAACAGCCGAAAGAATGTTACGATTTGTGCAAAACTTGAGGGATTCAATCCAACAGGAAGTATAAAGGACAGAATAGCCCTCAGAATGATCGAACAGGCAGAAGCAGAAGGATGTCTTAAGAACGGGAGAATAATTATTGAACCGACTTCGGGGAATACAGGTATCGGCCTGGCTATGATAGGTTCAGTTAAGGGTTATAAGGTTGAAATCGTGATGAGCAGTGCAGTTTCTGTTGAACGTATAAAAATGATCAGGGCTTTTGGTGCAACGGTTACACTGACTGATGCAAAGGCAGGCACAGATGGCGCAATTCTTAAAGCAAGGGAACTTGTAAAACTTTACCCGGAAAGATATTTTATGCCCGATCAGTTCTCAAACAAATATAACAACGTGGTCCATTACAAGACGACCGGTGAGGAAATATGGAAACAGACGAACGGTAAAATAGATTACTTTGTTTCGGCCATAGGAACATCGGGAACTATAATGGGAGTAGGGAAGGCCCTGAAAGAGAATAATCCAGGGGTTAAAATAGTCTGTGCACATCCTGTGAAGGGGCATTATATTCAGGGACTTAAAAATATGGAAGAAGCAATTGTCCCATCTATTTATGACCCTTCTCATATCGACGAAACAATCATGGTCGAAACGGAAGAGGCTTATAAAATGTCACGAAAAATCATCAGCAATGAGGGGATATTTGTAGGGATGAGCAGTGGTGCCGCCATGTATGCAGCATTGCAAATAGCCGGGAAAATAAAATCAGGGAACATAATTGTGATATTCCCTGACAGAGGAGAAAAATATCTGAGCACGAATTTGTTTACAGAATACGGTCAGTAAGTCGTGGAGTCCAACTGTCAAGCAGCCTTCTCGCCGCTCATTCGCTCACCGCTCACCGCTCACCGCTCATCGCTCATCGCTCATCGCTCATCGCTCGCCGCTCAATTAAACCACTTCCGGTACAACATAAGGTGGCCGGTAGTCTCTCGAAAGCATCAAGTCCGCTTCGGGATCATCTGCGAACTTCTCGTATTCACTCATAAATTTAAGGTTACGTCCGAGTCTGTAACTTATGTTTGCGAGGTGGACGAGTGCGGAAGAATAATAACCTTCATTGATTTCGCAGTTTAACAAATCCTGCTTTCCGGCTCTCAGTGCATCAAGGAAATTGGCAAAATGATTACCTGCATCAGCTCCTTCAACCGGTGAGGATCCTGCAAATTGTTCTCTTTCACGTCTGCGGAAGGCACTCCACTTGTCACCGTTTATTTCAAGATATCCTTCTGATCCGTAAAAGATATTACCTACCTCAACCCCGTTCTTACCTTCCTGATTTGTATATCGCCCTCTTGTTTCAAACTCCAGTAATGTTCCGTCATCATACATGAATGAAGCAGTTTGGATATTGGGAGTCTCCTGTGATGTTTTGCTGTTCCCGTAAGTCTCCACATCCCCGTAAACCATAGTCCCCTTTATCTGGTTCTCAGGAGTGCTTTCATCCTTGCGGAAACCGTAGATACCTCCTGTAGAGTAGACTGATACGGGATGTTCGTACTTATTAAGTCCCCAGCGGGCTATATCAAACTGATGTGGTCCCTGGTTGCCTGTATCCCCGTTCCCGGTATCCCAGTACCAGTGCCAGGAATAATGACTGCGTTTTTCATTATAGGGACGCCATTGAGCAGGACCTAACCAGCGTTCGTAATGGAATGTTGAAGGAGGAGTTGAATCTTTTGTCCATCCGTAAGAATCGCGGGCTTTGAAGCATAGCCCCCTGGCCATATAAACTTCACCTATTCCTCCGCTGTGAAGGAATTTTATTGCTTCAATTACATTCTTTGATGAACGGTTATTATGACCGACCTGGACAAAAACTTTGTATTTGCGCGCAGCTTCAACCATCTTCCTTCCTTCAAAAATATTATGACAGGCTGGTTTTTCGACATAAACATGTTTGCCGGCCTGACAGGCCAGGATGGTGGCCAGGGCATGCCAGTGGTTGGGAGTGACAATCGAGACAGCATCAACTTCCGGATCTTCCAGGACTTTGTGAATATCCCATTCAGTCTTTGGTTTAAGTCCTGAAATATCTGCTGCCATTTTGGATTTCGGGCCAAACAGGAGCTCATCAGTATCACAAAGAGTTGTTAATGCGACATTATGACTCTTTCTGAGGGCACACCATTCGTTTATATGCACACTGCCCTGATTGCGGATACCGATCAGTGCCAGATTGATACGGTCATTGGCTCCCTTTATGTCAGAATATGTCCGGGCATCCAGCCCCAGTCCTCCAATAGTGATACCTGCAGTACCTATTGCAGCTGTTTTGATGAATTCTCTTCTCTTTGTCATTATACAGTGATTTATAGTTTAATACAATAATGGATTAAAAGCTGATACTGTAAAAATAATTATTTACCTTGAATCATTTATGCCATCAAATACAGAACTTTCTTTTTCAGGGACAGGGACCATTGATCTCACCAGACATAATTTTGCATCCGGTCTGTGAAAATAAACCCCCTGGCTCTGAAAATTCCTGATAACATAATTTCCGTATTCCTTGCAGGTCATATTTGTTCCTTTGAGTGGCTGATCGCCTATCCATGAAAGATCAATGGTCCCCGGATATGACTGACCTTCGAGATTATAAAGTTTTTTCGGTTGCCAGGGAGCTAATCCTGTTCTGGTCAGTTCGGGCCAGTGATCCGTTTCTCCCCCTGCAGTCTCAAACGCAATTAATCCTGCCCTGCCTGATACTTTATGTCCGGGTTTATCATAGTCTCCAAAAACGCCTTCATGGGTTATAATGATATCCGGTTTATAGGCACGGATTGCTGCTACCATCCTGCGTACAATATTTTCTTCTCCTTCCCAGAGCCTTTGGTTAAAATGATAATAATTGGCACCGTTATTTCCTGTTTCAAACTGGTAGAAATTACTTGCTGTACCAACCCCTGTCATCCATATATTTCTGTCATGCTCAAGATTGTACGTTTCTTCGTACTCACTGCTGTGGACATCGCTCATGACACCGACATCCACTATCTTTTTCCCTTCATTTACCGAATAATGTGCAAAAAATGAATTGAAATGTATTGGTGCATCATCCCCGTGAGCCATCAGAGTCATGATGTCGACTTTGGTATTTTCACCGTTAAGTATTTTCCAAGTCAGTCCCATATCGTCAGAACTTAATACTTTTTCTCTTTCTCCGGTAACGATCACCTTTCCCGAGGGATCAGCCCACAAGGCTCTTAGCCATTCTGAACTGCCTGTACTGCGGAATGTCCAGTTCTGACCTCCATCCTCAGTAGTCATGATCCTGTTACCCAGTTCACCCACTGCATATCCCCTGAGGGGAGAGACGAACCTGACATATCTGAGGTCCATCAGCTCCCTTATTTCTCCAGAATAAAATGTTGCTGAGGGTTGCCATGTATCACCTCCGTCGGATGATATCATTATAGTACCATTTTGTCCCACAATACAACCGGTTTTGCCGTTTATACTGATATCCCTGTATATGGATCTGAATCCGTAGAATTTCCTGTCAGCATTTGCTTCAACAGGTTCCCATGTTTTTCCTCCGTTCCGGGTCCGGATAACTGTTTCATTAAGACCAACCGCAAAACCATTATTTTCGTCAGTAAAGGTCATTCCGTATAACCAGTTGAGTGTTCCGGTGGTTGAGAGTGTATTCCAGTTGTTTCCTCCGTCAGTTGTCTTGATCAGAAAGCCTCTTTCCCCGCATGCATAACCTGTCTTTTCATCAATAAAATCAAGTGCGAAAAGATGCCGCCCCTTTTCACCATACTGGCATTCCCATGTCTTTCCTCCGTCGGCCGTATGAAAAATATATGCATAACCACCACGCTTATCATGCCGCATCGATTCATTGGTTTCTGCAAGCCTTATCCTGCCTCCTGCAATCCATCCTTCCTTTTCATTAACAAAATCTACCCTGTACAGATCAGCATCCGATCCGATAAATAATTTTTCCCAGCTCTGTCCGCCGTTTTCTGTCACAAGGACTGTTCCCATCGGACCAACGGCCCAGCCTTTCCTTCCGATGAACGTAACATCCATCAGGGGATAAGGGCTTTGTATTTCAGGATGGGGTGCTGATTTATACCTCACTGAGGCCTGCATAATGCCGGTCTTATTATCAGCTTTATCAAGTATCTGCCGTGCTTCCCGCAGTTGGTCCGTGGTTGAATTCTTTATCGACGACAGCTCCTTTTGCAGTTTGCTGACATCATTTTTATATTCACCATAATATTTCAGAAGAACAGATCTGGTCTCCTTTACCTTTCTTTCAATAAATGATCTGAAGACGTTTATATTACTGATCGATATTCCTGTCATTTCCCCGGACTTAAGTGGATTGAAGAAATCGTTTCCGGTATATTTCCAGGCCTGAAGTTCATAATCAATGTTTCCGGTAAGCCTGTTGCGGAAGATATTGAGACCCCAGGTGTCACTGTAATCCACTGAAATATCGAGTGATCTCAGATCAAGTATCACTTCTGCACCCCAGCCTTTTTTTGTATTATAGATATCGGCTTGCGCCTGTGGTTTCCAGTCATTGAACGGTTCTCCGTGTTTGTCATAGTGAGTTCCCTTTATCTCTCCGTGATTATTCAGCACTATAAGGTAATAATCCTGATGTACTTTGTCTTCATTTTTTATGCGGGGCTGAATAAGAATCCAGAAACATTCATCCCGGAATAATGTCTGATCAATAAAAACGCCGTTTACTCCCGCCATCTGTGCAGACATTCCGCTTCCAAGCTTTGCATCAGTACCTGTTCCTTTTCTGATTCCCGAACCATCAGCCTCCAGGTTAAAGCAGATATGATTGCCAGTAATTCCTATGGCTGCACCTGCCATATTAACGGAAAGCACTTCACCCATTTTGTCTGTGTGATTGATCATGATCTTTTCTGAACCGGTCCATAGATTGCTGTCTTCCCTGCCATTTATTCCGGGTAATGAGTTCAAACGGGAAACAGAAGTACTTTTTTCTTCCTGCATCGTCAGATCTGGTTTTACTTCCTGCATGAATTCTGACCTTGGCCAGTAATAAGAAACAAGTCCCGGCTGGCGTACCATAATATCCTGCTGAACTGTAATACCGGCATTAAAGCAGCTTACTTCAGCATGATTGTCATTAAAGGAGGAATGACGAAATTCCAGGTTCCACTTCCAGCCCGGATCGGAATATACATCCAGGCCGGAAAAAGGGATCATCATTTCAAGTTCCCAGCGGTCCGGATATGTAACAGTTTCAACCCTGGCAGATGAATTCCATGATGAGTAAAAAAATCCGCCCAGATATGGATCGAAATAAGAATCCCATATTATCCCTTCCGCATTGACTGCAATGGAGTATGAATAGTCACGCCCGTATAAAATATCATCCGGAAGCCATGGTTTAAGATCAACCTGAACATAATCATCGGAAGTGATAAGCCCGTCAGTCTCTTTCATATTTATAGTAATTCCGTCAGGCTGATCAACAGACCAGAAGAGATAAATTCTGTCTCTGTCATATAATACCCTGACTGAAGTTCTGTCCGCCGTATTGTTATCGCTGATAAACGGAGATACCGTCAGTGCATCTGCCCATTCAGTTTCCTTCATCTCACCATCGACATTTATTATTAAGCCTGGTGAGACTTTTACGGTCTTATGCAACTGTTTGCCGTTTGCGGATTGAGATGAAATAAGTCTGTTTCCCCTGACAAGATTCTCTTCTCCGGTTGCATGGTATTTCTGAGGATAAGCGGTTAAACCATTGATGAAGAGTATTATCGCTAACAGGATGCTGACTGTTTTATTTCTCATGATATTTCAGATTAAAGTAAAATTGTCTGGTTGATAAGGTTTTTATGAATCAAATTTAACATGTTCCATAAAATCCGGAAATTAAAAACTGGTATATTATACTTATTTAATTCTTAAACTTAAAGAATTTAGTTTCTTCCTTTGTGTCCTATGTGTGTACTTCGTGCTCTTTGTGGTTAAGGAACATATTTGTTTAACCACAAAGAACACAAAGGTTATCACAAAGAGCACAAAGGGGATGCTAAAGATCATTAATTTATGAACTATTAAAGTTATATTTGATATTGAAGAATCGGATAAAGGCAATGGACGGATTATAAAACTAAAAATATGAATGAGGTCGGGTTGACTATTATTGGCGGACTCTGTATCCTTTCAGGTTCATGTACAGGTCACAGAGAGAAAAATGAAGTTCAGAAGCAGCCGAATATTGTTTTTCTGCTTGCAGATGACCTGAGATGGAGCTCTCTCAATTGTATGGGCAATCAGATGCTTCATACGGAAAACATTGATGAACTTGCAAGGAACGGAGTCAGATTCACACATGCCTGTGTGACAACATCTATTAGCATGGTAAGCAGGGCTACCATTCTGACAGGGCAATATATGAGCCGGCATAAAATAAGTGAATTCGGAAAACCATTAAGTGAACTGGCTTTTGCTGATACTTACCCTGCTGTTCTGAGGCAGTCCGGTTACTGGTCAGGATTTATAGGGAAATATGGTGTTGGTCAGATAAGAGAAAGTGATTTTGATTTTGCCCGGGAATATGAAAGGGTACACTGGTTCCCTCTTGAGAATGGGGACTCAATTCACGTTACAGAAAGAAATGAAGTTGATGCACTTGATTTCCTGAGGCAAAGGCCAAAAGACAAGCCATTCCTGCTTTCGCTAAGTTTTTTTGCGACACATGCACAGGATAACCATCCCGATCAATACAGATATCAGCCTGAAAGTGAGAAATATTATCAGGATGATGTGATCCCGGTCCCGGAAACTGCATCAGATGCATATTTTCAGAAATTGCCTCCATTTATTGCCAACGATGCGAACGAAGGAAGAGTCAGATGGCACTGGCGCTTCGATACTCCTGAGAAATATCAGAAGTATATGAAGGCATATTACAGGATGCTTACAGAGGTTGACCTGGTTGTCGGCAGAATAGTAAAAGAGCTGAAGGATCAGGGAGTTTATGAAAATACACTGATAATCTTTACCGGTGATAACGGATATTTCCATGGAGAACACGGGCTTGCTGACAAATGGTATCCTTATGAGGAAGCTCTCAGGGTACCTTTGGTGGTTTATGATCCCCGCCTGAAGCCTGAAGAAAGGGATAAAGTCATTGATGAATTTGTTCTCAATATTGATATTGCCCCATCGATTCTGTCTGCAGCAGGATCAGAGATACCCGGATCAATGCAGGGAAGTGATTTCTCCGGGCTATATCTGTCTAAGCAAAATAAAAAATGGAGGCAGGATTTTTTTTATGAACATCCCTTTGTTACAAATGAGAAAAGGATCCCTTCATCTGAAGCTCTGGTGACAAAATCAGCAAAATACATTATCTGGCCACATTATCAGTATGAAGAGTATTTCGATCTCGTAAATGATCCCTTGGAAAAAGGCAATGTTATCAACCGGCCTGAATATGCATCACAGGTGTACAAATTGAAAAGGCGTTTTGATGAACTGAAAATAATGGCAAAAAATGATTGAAATTTTCATCAAAAACAGGTGATAGTTGACTATATATTAAAAGAACATGGTAAAACCGTAATGATTTTAATAAATAATCAACAGAAGAAAGAAAGGACCGATGCAATGAAAAAACTATGTCTTATTTTCCTTTTAATTGGCAGTAGTATCACGGTCATGGCGCAGATGACAGAGACAATTTTCCATGATAAGTTTGATAATTCAGTAATGAGGAGCGATCTGTGGCACATACCAACCTGGGTATCTTCCACAGATGGTACTTATGTGGGACGAACCCAGTTCCGCTGCTCTCAAAATGCCGCATTGCCCGAAATTATTAACGGGGAGGCAGTCATTAAACTGGAGACATATAATCCGACCGGATACTCCTTCTATGGTACAGATCTGATCACCAACAGGACATTCAGCATGGGTGACGGGCTTATATTTACAATTGAAGCCAGGTTTAAATCTCCGGTGCCCGGAGGAATTGTCGGAGGGATCTTTCTTTATGATCTGGTTGGTACAGGTCCCAGCCACGATGAAATAGATTTTGAGCTGGTATCAAACAGACCATATGAAATACAGACCAATATTTATGATAATGAACCTCTTGGGGCAGGACATCCTTCATTTTCATCTTTTACAGATCCTGTTACTGATAATCATACTTATGTCATCAGATGGTTCCCCGGTAAAGTAACATGGCTGGTTGACGGAATTGTGATCAGGACAACGGAAACACTTGTTCCTGAACGTCCGATGCATTTTCATCTCAATATCTGGGCTCCGGATGCAGGATGGGCAGAGGCTTTTGATAATAACTTACAGCCTGTGGCAAATCCGGTACTCAATATGGCATATTCGATGCTGGTCAGTTCCGTCAGGGTTGATTCTGTAGTTTCTGAAATTATTTCAACAGAATTAATAAATGAAGATCCCGGGTTAAGATTTTATCCGAATCCGGCTCATGATTTTATCCGGTTTGACAATTCAGGGAAAATTGATCTGAGTATCTATAACCTTAATGGCGATCTGATATTAAGCAGACATGATATGACCGGGGATATTTTGCCTGTAAGGGATCTGGTTCCGGGAGTGTATTTCATTAAGTACAGGCAAAATAGCTTCTGCAAATATTCAAAGCTGATAAAACATTAATCAGATCCGGGAAGGTTGAAAAAATGTTTCATAACTATTAAATAATTTCATTGTTTTTGTAAAGTTAATTTCTGAAATTTGACACAAACGGCATCCCCTCCATCACTACTTGAAGCAGTAGTTATGAAGCCAAAGATTAAATCCTAAATAGCTCAAAGATTTTTACAGGAGATGCCGTTTTCGTTTTTGTGTTGTTGTTAAAGGTTAAAATGAGGATTTTGAGATATACTACTTTTCCGGGAGCGAATAATATCCCGGTATTATTTGCAGAACATCATATCAGATAATTCCATGGCCATTTCATAGCCTGATATTGCTGATTTCCTTAGATCACTGCAGCCTTCTTCTTTCCTGCCCATATCAATTTTAACAAGACCCCTCCAATAGTATGCTTTGCTTTTCTGATGTTTTGTATATGTCCACGATTTGATCACTCTGTTGAAATCATCAATCGCTCCCTGATAATCAAGGAGCTTGTATTTAGCCTGTCCCCTGATAATATAAAAACCGGCATCGTTCTGATCACCTTTTAATGCTTCAGTGAAGTCGGAAATCGCTCCCGCGAAATCATTCTGGTTATACCTGGCATATCCTCTTCTGCCGAATGTATTGTAATCTTCAGGATTGATCTCAAGTGCTTTATCATAATCCTCATTTGCTCCGGCAAAATCATTAAGATAGTACTTTGCAACACCTCTGTTCTCATAAGCCTGTAAGAACATGGAATCTCTCCTGATCGCTTCATTGAATTCAACAATAGCTGACTTATAGTCCTTCTTTAATACTTTATAAGTCCCCATATTGAAACATTCCATTGCTTTACGATCGCCGGTCTGGCTCAGACCGGAAATTGATATTAAGATCGTAATCATTATACAGGATATTCTTTGCATTTTTTAAAGTACCCGGCAGTAAAATTGATCTGAAGGTTAAATATTATACCAATTTATAAAAATATGAGGATTAAATCCAGGGCAAATATGATTTTGGTTTGAATTCTCTGCCAGATTTTATTAAACCCTTCCAGGGTTTTGTCTTTAAGAGGTACCTTGTACCCCCGGTTTCGCCGGGGGTTATTCATATTAAGCCGCATCCGCGGCTTTAAGAGACGATGATCATTAGTATTTTCGCAGCGTGGATAGTCAGTCATATTACATGACCTCCGGGATCTGCGTCGCCTTAACTGTTACTGTAAACCCATTCATGTGTGTAAACTTATAATTTCTAACGAAGTGAGAAATCATAATCCGTAAAACAGCTTTTATCAAAACAACAATTTTACAATATTGAAAAACTGATTATATTTGCGGCACTTTTGAAAGTCCTCCTTCGCCAGGGCAGAGGAGGACGAAGATCCTCCTTCGCTGAAGCTACGGAGGACGAAGATCCTCCTACGCTGAAGCTACGGAGGACGAAGCGGGATGTAGCGCAGCCCGGTCCCGTCGAGCGGAGCTCGACGAGGATCCACGAAAAACATCAGAATCAGAGATTCTGTGTTTTTCGGGATTAGCGCATCTGGTTAGGTTCTTTTATTTATAAGTTAAATGATTGAGGTAGCTAGGGTAAAATGTACTTTGTATATCTGATCGAATCACTAAAGAACGGACAATATTATGTTGGCCAGACACAGGATTTGGAAGAAAGAATAAAGCGACATAATCAGGGAAGGAATTAATCTACGAAACCTTATAGACCGTGGAAATTAAGATGGTGGTATGGGTATTCAACAAGATCAGAAGCAGTACGGATTGAAAATAAGATTAAAGGAATTAAAAAGAGAGGTGAGGTTGAAAAATATTTAAAATCGAATAATTTTCGGGATGTAGCGCAGCCCGGTTAGCGCATCTGGTTTGGGACCAGAGGGTCGTCAGTTCGAATCTGACCATCCCGACAAACACAATAAGACCCGGCACCACAAGGTGTCCGGGTTTTAATTACCCGAAGGAACGTTGAAAACTTGTTTTTAAAAGAGACTGAGGAGCAATTAAAACCGACCGCAGGGAGGTCTTATTGTGTTTGAATCACCCTCCGTTACAGATCATGCAATAATCTGACCATCCCGACTTAGCCCTCCGAAGTCCTGCTTTTGCAGGACGAAGGAGGGCAAACTATAATTCTCTTCTCTCAAAAAGCAGAAAATTCGCTATTTTGATATATTCCAGTAAAACCTTCTGGATACCTTCCTTATCCCTCCACCATTTGTGGGGATCATAAAATGAATAAACGCTTGGGCTGCAAAGTATGGTGACCGGAATCCCTTCCTTCCTGAATGCAGATTTAAATTTCATGGAAGCACGACGGGTATGATGTGCCGAAGACACCAGTAAAAGAGTGTCAATGTCAGATCTGGAGGTACAATAATCTCTTACGATAACCGCTTCCATTTGTGTGCTTACCGCATCTCCCGGAAGGATTATTATTTTGTCGGAAGGTATTCCTAAAGTCAGAAATGAATCCTTTACTTGTTTTGTGTTACTTATTATCTGAACACCTTTAGCATTCAAAGCTTTATATGCCCCCATGCTTTCTTCAACAATAATTATTTCATCAGCCAATCCCTTTTTGTAAACATTTTCAGCCTGCAATACCCTGTCGGAGATTGAACCCATAAGGATAACCATCGCATCGGAATGAACTCCGGTTTCATCTTTTATAAGCCAGGTTCCTGCTTTGCTTATAAGAATAACATTAAGGGTCAGAAAAAGAAACAGAACAGCAAATACAGATATACGTAGTTTCATAGGACTTCAATACTTTATAAAGATAATATATATTTGTTGCAGGATAACTTAAGGGAAAAATATATGAATAAATCAAAAGTGCTAAGCTCAATTCTCCTGCTCTTAATTTCAGGAACAGCCTGTATCAATAGTGATAAGGCGCTGACGGATAACCGGCCTCCTGAAAATTCATTCATGAATCCCGTCTATCCTTCAAGTATACCTGATCCGACAGTGATAAGGGCCCGGGATGGATTTTTCTATTTATATGCCACGGAAGATGTTAAAAATACTCCCATTCTCCGGTCATCAGATCTGGTGACATGGAATCTTATCGGTACTGCATTTACTGCAGAGTCAAGGCCCTCTTTTGAGCCGAAAGGAGGAATCTGGGCTCCTGATATCAATTTTATAAATGGGAAATATGTTCTTTATTATTCAATGTCTGTTTGGGGTGGGGAATGGACCTGCGGAATAGGTGTGGCCGTCAGTGACAAACCTGATGGTCCTTTTACCGACAGGGGAAAATTATTCCGCAGTAATGAGATCAATGTACAGAATTCAATAGATCAGTATTATATTGAGGAAAATGGCAAAAAATATCTTTTCTGGGGAAGTTTCCATGGGATTTATTCAATTGAATTGTCGGATGACGGACTTTCGGTCCTGCCCGGAGCTGAAAAGCTCCTGGTAGCCGGAACTGCTTATGAAGGAACCTGTATTTTCAAAAAGGATGGCTTCTATTACTTATTTGCTTCCATTGGGACGTGCTGTGAAGGTGTGAAAAGTACTTATACAACTGTTGTCGGCCGTTCAAATAACCTTTTTGGTCCCTATCTTGACAAAGCAGGAAGGAGCATGAGCGATAATTATCATGAAGTCCTGATTCATGGCAATGACCGCTTTGCCGGAACAGGTCATAATTCGGAAATCATTACCGATAATCAGAATAAAACCTGGATATTATACCATGCAGTCGATAAGATCAATCCGAGAGGCAGGGTTCTGATGCTCGATGAGGTTCAATGGAAGGACGGATGGCCATTTGTCGAGGGCAATGAACCTGGTTCAGGCCGGAACAAACCATCTTTCTGACTTTCAGCTATACCCTGTTATACAGTCTGGTGATCTCCGTTGCGTTCATTTATAAAGGTTTAACAGCAACTTCCTTAAAATAAGCAACAGATAAAGGATCATGATTTTGCAGCCCTATATAACCTGATTCCGGTCTTGGACCTCTGTCGGGTTCAAAATCCCTTGTTTTTGGCGGAACCTCATCCCCTTCAGTAAAATCGGTTACCAGTTCATTATTCACATATACAATGGTTCTCGGACCATCAAGAGTTATTTCCATAGTATTCCATTCTCCCGGATCCTTCTGAGGATGAGCCATAGCTTTTGTGAGAGAATACAGAACTCCGGTGCAATGATAATCACCTCCGACGTGTCTGGTGCCGTTGTCAATCTGAACTTCATATCCTTTGTTCACAGCTACCCATTCATCCGAAGGTTTCTCAGGTATCCTTATAAATACTCCTGAATTGCAGTCATTATCCTTTACTTTATATACAACCCTGATAATGACATTCCCGAATTTTTCTGCCGGATATAATATCATACCCATTCCGCCGACAGTTTTTAATAAACCATCTTCAACTACAAATTCGCCCGGCCCGACCTGCTCCCAGCCTGAAAGGTCTTTGCCGTTGAATAACAGACGCCATTCCTGATCCTGACATGAACAGACAATCAGAAGCATCCCCGGAATTAAAAATGAAAGAAGTTTTTTCATAATAATTGGAAATTAATGGATTAAAATTTAACCACAAAGGCGCACTAAGGATTACACATAAGGTCCAAAGCATATGTATAATTAAAATACAAGGTAAATCAATAGGATCAAAGAAGTCAAACCAGCCTTAATACTATTGAATCATCCCCCTTATCCACTGCAGGTATTCTGAAGTTATTTCCGATGAACCTGCTTTAATACTATTATCAATTTCACGTCGGACTTTTTTTCTTTCCTTTTCATCCACAGACGGATCAGAGACTTTTGCAACTATATCGAACAGTACCTGTTTTGCTTCGCTTTTCAGCATAGGATCATTGCCTGACATCATAGCAGCCAGGGATTGGATCATTACAGGTCCCAGCCTCACTGCCGACTGGCCTGATACATGTCTTATTTCCCAGTCTGAGCTTTTAAATCCCTCCATTACATAATCCGGTTCAGAGTCAAGATCCCTTATGTGAATATTTCTGAATCTGGCAAACTGATCCGGTTTCTCGGCATGATTACCCTGAAAACCAATGTATCCTATAAGGGGTTTATCTGCAAGTGTCTTTACAGTGTCAATGTCTGCAATGGTTGTGACCTGATCATTTACTGAAACACTCACTATATTCCGGTCACATATTATTTCCATTTTATACCATTTCCCCGTTGTTTCATCCGGCCTGTTTGAAACTGCCACATGTCCGTATAATGAACCTGTACAATGAAGATCATCTCTCCATGGTGTCCATGGTGCCAGAAGCTGAACCTCAAATCCTGAACCCGGAATTGAGGGATCACGTCTTATAAACACACCGCTGTTCCCGACTTCAGATAAAAGGAACTCAAGCTGAAGAATGAAGTTCCCGTATATCTTTTCCGAATAGATATCAGTCCCGGATCCGGAACTGCGGGTAATAAGTTCTCCGTCGACCACTTCAAATGAACCTGGTTTCTGAAGTGACCAGTTTGCCAGGTCTCTGCCGTTAAACAGGGAAATGAATTCCTGTTCTTTTGAATTACAGGAGGTTACGAGGATTGTAATTATGAAGGTGATTAGTATACTGTTTTTCATTTTCATTTACTTGTCAGAATATTAAACATTATGCAGGAAGTATCCATGGTTTTCTGTAGGTACGTGAAAGAAGGTAGTTGGCGGCTTCATCCCCGACAAATTCTTCTTTAAGACTGTCCCATGAGAGTTTTCTTTTCAGTCTGAAAGAAATCACTGCCAGATGCATGGGGATTGTCATTTCACGCACATAATGAAGGTTGCTTTCAGGTTTGCTCCTCGATTTAACAGCATCGATAAAATTCTGCTGATGTCCGGGGGAGCGTGGAATTGTCACCGGAACATCCGGCAGATCGGTCAGGATCTCATCATTGATCTTTATGAAACGTGTGGTATAATCGCATGTAAGCGTTCCGTTTGTGCCTTCAAAATGAGCTCCGATATGCATTTTATCCGATCCGGGTGCTTCGGGAGGAATAGTTGTCCAGAATACATCCAGATCTTTGAATTTAAAATCTACATCTATCCATTTCGGTGCATCAGCAATTCCGTCATAGGGCCTTTCTCCCCTACTTTCGATACTGTATAATCCTGTTGGGTGAATTGACATAAACATAATATCTGCGATATGGCACCAGAAATCGGCAAAAACTCCTCCCGAATAATCCAGGAAATGACGGTAAGAGCCATGACAACGGACGGGAGTATACTCTTCATATGGAGCCGGTCCCAGCCACATATCCCAGTCCAATGTTTCGGGCGGCTTCTGGCTGGCCGGAAAACCCAGTCCCGGAGACCCTCCCGTTTTCCATAAACGTACTGTATGTATTTTTCCGAGTTTGCCGGATTGTAATATCTCTGTAACCCGATGATAATTTTCTCCGGCATGTATCTGTGTGCCGAGCTGAAAAACAGAATTATATTTTTCCAGGTTCCTGAGCATGGCCTGTCCTTCTGCCAGAGAATAAGTCAGAGGCTTTTCACCATAAACATCTTTCCCGGCCTGAAATGCCAAAATTGCTATCAGTGCATGCCAGTGATCAGGTGTTGCACATGTGACCGCATCAATATCCTTTCTTTCCAGGATCTGGCGGAAGTCTGAAAAGATTTCTGCTTTTGATTCCGGATTTATTTTCTGAAGCTGTGCGCGTGCTTCTTCAAGCCTTATCCGGTCCAGATCACATAATGCGGCAACCTCCACTTCAGGGAGACTGTTAAACCAGTTCATATGGCTGCGGCCCTGACTCCCGAGCCCGATGACGGCTACTCTTACCCTGTCGCCGGGTGCTGTAATATACGGACGAGCCGAAATAAGCGGCAGCCCTATTAATCCGAGAGTACCTGTTGTGATGAATTTTCTCCTGTTGATCTTTGAACTTATTCCCATAAAATAACTATTATTGATTTATTACCTGTTGATCGCTTGTTTCAGAAATATATATTTGCTTTAAAAGAATAAACCTGAACACCAATGAATGCGACGGCTTTAAATTACATAAATATTCTTTTGCTTCTTATTTTGTTTGCATGTAAAAATGATGCTGATCCGTATGCGGGGCAATCGGCCGGCAATACAATATGAATCCCGTTTATCCTTCAAGTATGCCTGATCCGACCATAATCAGGGCAAATGACGGATATTTTTATCTGTGTGCCACTGAGGATGTAAAAAATACTCCGATAGTTCGCTCCTCAGATCTTTCTTATCCTGACAGCTGACAGTTTGAACGGTGCAATCCTGCTATACGGATCCAGTTCATCTCTTGTGAGACGGTTCACCTGTGATTCTGTGAAATGCCATGGCATGAATACTTCTCCTTCAAGCACTTCTTCAGATATTCTTACAGTTGTTTCCAGTTCGCCTCTACGCGATACTATGATTACTCTGCTTCCATTAACAAGGTCGTATTTCTTTGCATCACAGGGATGCAGTGCAACATACGCTTCATTTACAAAATCCCTCAGTGCCTTTGTTCTTCTCGACATTGTTGCCGTATGGTAATGGTAGAGAAGTCTGCCACTGTTAAGTATCAGGGGGTATTCTCCGTCAACCTTTTCACTCTGTGGTGTATATTCAACAGGGAACAGTTTGCCTCTTCCGTCAGGCGTATTGAATCTTTCGAGGTAGAGTGTGGGTGTTCCGGGATGATTCTTATGAGGACAGGGCCATTGTATGGATCCGTGTTCAAGTCTGGTATGAGATATCCCTGCCATGATTGGTGTTACTCTGGCAATTTCATCAAATATTTCAGCTTCATTCCGGTATGGAGGCATTGGTTTGCCCATCCTGCCTGCAAGTTCATGTATTATTCTCCAGTCAACTCTTGAATCACCGGGACAGTCGACGGCTTTTCTTACCCTCAGCACACGGCGGTCGCTGTTCACGAAAGTGCCTTCTTTTTCCGCCCATGACGAAGCAGGAAGTACCACATGTGCAAAGCGGGTAGTTTCAGTGTGAAATATATCCTGAACTACTAGGAACTCCAGTTTTTTTATTGCTTCCTCGGTATGATTGAGATTGGGATCGCTTATCATTGCATTTTCACCCATTATGAACATTCCCTTTATCCTGTCGTCGTATGCAGCCTGCATTATTTCAACTGTTGTAAGTCCGGGCCTTGGTGAGAGTGATTCATAGGGTACATTCCATATCCCGGCAACCCTTCGCCGGTTATCATCATTTATTACAGGGATATATCCGGGGAAGTTAGATGGAGAACAACCAACATCTGTTGCTCCCTGGACATTGTTCTGACCTCGCGGGGGATTGATCCCGCATCTTTCACGACCCACCTTACCTGTAATGAGCATCATGTTTATCAGGCAAAAGACATTATGGGTTCCGGTAACCTGCTGGCTCATACCCATTCCTGTTGCGATCATCGCCGTGGGCGCTGTTGAATAAAGCCTGGCAGCCAGAATCATGTCTTCAACAGGTACTCCTGTTATCTCCGATACATATCCTGGTGTGTACTTCGCTGTCAGTTCTTCAAGCAGTGCAAATGATCTGGATCCTCCCTCAACCCTCTCTTCAATGAATTTACTGTCGGTCCAGCCATTCTTGATTATTATATGTATCAGGCCATTAAGGAGTGCCACATCGGTACCGATTTTAGGTTGAAGCCACACAGTTGCATAGCGTACGAGGGGAGTCCGTTTCGGATCAACTACAATTATTTTCTGACCCAGGGCAGCACCCCTCTTAACGTATGTTGCTGTAATGGGGTGGGTATCAATGATATTGTTTCCGGTAACAAAGAGACAGTCCGTAGTTTCAAAGTCTTCGACAGGATTACTTCCCGCACCATCTCCGATGGCTTTCAGCATTGCAGTAACGGTCGATGCATGGCAAAGCCTTGTGCAGTAATCTATGTTATTGGTGCCGAAAACGGTCCGGATAAATTTCTGGAAAATATAATTATCTTCATTGGTACATTTTGCCGAAGCATATCCGGCCAGGGAATCAGGTCCGTACCTGTTCCTGATCTCAGTAAACCGTTCAGCTATCAGATCCAATGCTTCATCCCATGTTGCCTCTCTGAATTCACCATTGTTTTTTATCAGAGGTCTGGTCAGCCTGTCGGCGCTGTGAACGAATTCATATCCGAACCTTCCCTTAACACACAAACGTCCGTAGTTTGGTGAGACTCCTTCTACTCCGTTGACCCTTACTATTTTCCGATCCTGAAGCAGAAGCTCGATCTGGCAACCTACCCCACAATAAGGGCAGGTGGTGATCACTCTTTTATCAATTTTATCAAGGCTGATAAATTCGCGGTTCGGTTTTTCCACAATAGCACCGGTAGGACACAGCTGGATACATTCGCCGCAGCCGTCGCATTCACTTTCACCCCACACACCTGTACCGGCTATGATGTAGGAGTTAATTCCCCTTTCAGTGAAAGACAGAACGTTCTTACCCTGAATTTCATCACAACCCTTTATACATCGAAAACATTTTATGCATTTTGACGGATCATAAGTCAGTACCGGTGATGAAGCATCTGTTTTAAAGTCAGGTTTCTTCGTGGCTGGTTTGAGATAACGGTTCTCTGCTTTGTCCAGTCCGTATCTTATCACCAGTTCTCTCAGTTCATCGGTGTAGGTTCCGTCACAAGAGTCATTATGTTCATAAAGAAGATAGTTCAGCAGGAGTACTCTTGTTCCCTCGAGTTCCTCATCGAAGGCCGTCACTTTCATACCTTCTGTCACTTTTACGGTGCATGAAGTGATCAGACCTCTCATACCTTCTATTTTTACCACACATAAGCGGCATGCACCGGTAGGTGTAAGCCGGCTGTGATAGCACAAACCCGGAATATCTATTCCGTTGCTGCGGGCAACATCAAGAAGGTTTGAACCGTCCGGTGCATTTATCGTTTTATTATCGATTGTTAAGGTAACCATCTTTTTTCCGGGATAAATAAATTACTCTGTAGCAATTGCCTCGCTGAAATGCCTTTGAATTGTCCCGAGCGGGAGTATTGGTGATTGCCCGAGAGGGCACAGAGAGCTTTTTGCCATCTGACCGGCATGGTTCACCATATCATCAAGAATTCTTTTACGTTCACCGGATAACGCTGCGTTTATCTCCAGCGACCTCTCATAAATATATGTCGTTCCGAGGCGGCATGGTACACATTTTCCGCAACTTTCATGCCTGAAAAACCTTAATATGCTCTGGATTAATGGTATAAGTTTTCTCTTGCTGCCAACTACTATCACTGCTCCTGAACCCAGTGTTGCACCTCTTTCCTTAAGTCTTTCATAACACATTGAAAGATCTGCATAAGACCAGGGGACGAAGGTGCCTGCAGCTCCTCCGAGCAGAACGGTTTTCCAGGGCAGACCATCACTGGTTCCGCCGGCCAGGTCATTTATCAGATCGTTAAGTATTACACCTGCTTCAACTTCAAAATAACCGGGATTCCTGACATCGCCGCATATGCTGAATATTTTGGTACCCGGTGTTCTTTCGGTTCCTGAAGACCTGTACCAGTTGCTGCCATATTCTATTATCCCCGGGATATTTGCCAGTGTCTCGACATTATTAACAAGAGTCGGCCGGCCCCATAATCCCTTTTCGGCCGGGAAGGGAGGTTTTATCCTCGGATAGCCCCTTTTCCCTTCGATAGATTCAAGAAGAGTGAGCTCTTCTCCGCACAGGTATGATCCTGCTCCCGGCTTAAGCTCCAGATCAAATGAAAATCCGCTCTTAAGAATGTCATTCCCGAGATAACCGCTGTCATACGCCTGATTTATTGCATTCTGAAGTTTCCGGATCGAATCATAATACTCACCCCTGATATAGATATAACCCTTCTCAGCTCCTATACTATAGGCCGCAATTATCATACCTTCAATGAGAAGATGAGGATTGTTTTCCATTATTGCCCTGTCCTTGAAAGTACCTGGTTCGCCTTCGTCCGCATTGCAAACCATATAGCTGTTTGTCTCTGTTCTTCTGGAGGATGCTGCCTGTTTCTTTATTCCTGTAGGGAATCCGGCCCCGCCTCTGCCTCTGAGCCCGGAATTCATTACTTCTTCCACAACTTTTTCGGGTTTGCCGGAAAGAGCTATATGCAGGGCTTTATAACCCCCTGCATCAAGATATTCTTTAATACTTTCAGGATTGATATTCCCCGCATGTTTTAGCAGAATCCTTTTTTCCTTTATCATTCTGAATTGTTTTGTCTGTTTCTCAATTCATTTATAATGGCTTCAATCGATTCCCGGTTAAGATTACCATATACTTCACGATTGACCATCATTGCAGGTGCAAGGTCGCAGATACCAAGACATTCGGCTTCCTCAACAGTGAATAATCCGTCGGGAGTGGTTTCTCCCACACCTGTGCCTAGTATGCTGCCAAGAGCTTCAATAATATCCATAGATCCCATCATATTACAAACAGGTGAATTACAAACTCTTATTATATACCTGCCTCTCGGTTCAAGACTGAACATGGAGTAATATCCGGCAACCCCATATACCCATGAAAGATTAACCCCAAGATACCTGGCTGCAGCTTCCAGCGACTCTTTCGTAAGATAGTTTTGCGGATGATTATCCTGAAGTGCATGTAGTATAGGTAACAAATTTGCCTTTTCAGGTGTGAATCCGGAAAAGATTTCCTGTTGATCCATCGAATCTGGTTTTATCTGGAAAAGATAAGGAAATTTTTCAAAGGCATGTAATTTTAAGATATGATAAATATGTGTTCATATCAGATAATCAGATTCAAATGGATAACTTTGTTTAAGACTGTAATAAACCGGTTGGTCAGATAGAAAATATAGCAGATGGAACCTGCAAAATTCATAAATGTTACTGCCATTGTTCTTGCAGGAGGTAAAAACACCAGAATGGGAGGGGTCGATAAAAGCCTGCTGCCTGTAAAAGGTATTCCCATGATCAGGCATATTGCAGATCAGCTCCATAGTCATTTCAGCGAAATCCTGATAGGTGGTGATGTGGCGAAGTATAATTTCCTCGGATACAGGGTGATCCCTGATGTATCAAAGGGTATGGGGCCCTTGATGGGGATTTATTCCTGTCTTCTCGCTTCGGGAAGCGACCTCAATTTCATAACTGCATGTGACATTCCCGATATAAACATCTCTCTTGTGAGTAAAATGCTGGAGCTGGCGGCAGATGCAGATATAGTAATGCCCGTACATGGCGAAGACAGCTTTGAACCGCTTCATGCAATTTACCGGAAAACAGTTATTCCCGTGGCCCGTGAGCTTCTTGATGAAGGCAGGTTAAGGATAGCAGGCCTGTTTGGAGTACTGAAGACAAAGTTCATACCATTTGACGGCCGGGAATGGTATTATAATCTAAATTATCCTGCTGATTACAACGACTATAATGAAGACAAAAAAGATCCTGTCTGAAGAGCAGATTTCAAATAAGAGTATATTTGCCCTGTATGGAACAGAAAGGATCTCCTGCTGAACTTGGTACGGGGAATATCAGAAGACTACTCCTTAAATATGCTATTCCATCCGTAATTGCGATGACAGCATCATCACTGTACAACATTACTGACAGCATTTTTATCGGTCATGGAGTGGGTGCGCTTGCTATTTCAGGACTGGCGATTACTTTTCCTCTTATGAATCTTTCCGCAGCTTTCGGATCTCTGGTTGGTGTGGGTGCATCAACTCTGATGTCTTTACGGCTGGGGCAAAAAGACTATAGTTCGGCAAATAATATACTTGGGAACGTCTTTGTGCTTAATACTATTTTCGGGCTTGTCTATACAATAATTGTTTTTCTATTTCTTGACAGGATCCTTTACTTTTTCGGAGCAAGTGCCGACACTATTCCATATGCTCATGATTTCATGGTTATAATTTCACTGGGCAATGTTATTACTCATCTGTATTTCGGATTAAATGCGATGCTCAGGGCAACAGGCCATCCTAAAAAATCGATGTATACAACCCTGTTTTCCGTACTGATCAATATAATGCTTGCCCCGCTTTTTATTTTCGTTTTCAAATGGGGGATACGTGGTGCAGCTCTTGCTACCTTAATAGCCCAGACATCGATGTTGATGTGGCAAATATCTCATTTTACAAACAGGAATAATTTTATTCATCTTCAGAGGGGAAGCTTAAAATTGAAGCGTAAGATAGTTACTGAATCTCTGTCGATCGGGATGGCTCCTTTTATGATGAACTCTGTTGCCAGTGTAATTGTAATAGTTATAAATACAAGTCTTATCCGATATGGTGGCGATCTGGCAGTCGGAGCTTACGGGATCATTAACAGGATCGCGTTTCTCTTTGTTATGATCGTTCTGGGTCTCAATCAGGGCATGCAGCCTATTGCAGGATATAACTTCGGAGCCAGACAGTTTGTAAGGGTTAATGATGTTCTAAAAAGTACAATCATCCTGGCAACATCCATTATGATGGCTGGTTTTGCAACAGGAGAATTGTTTCCCCATGCAGTCGCTTCTGCTTTTACTTCAGATAAAGAACTTATTGATATTGTTGTGCCGGGAATGCGTATTGTAATGTTGTCTTTCCCCATAGTCGGTTTTCAGATGGTCACATCGAACTTTTTCCAGAGTATCGGAATGCCGGTAAAGTCAATTTTTATGTCATTATCGAGACAGGTATTATTCCTGTTGCCATGCCTGCTCATATTGCCGCCATTTTTCGGTGTCAGAGGAGTATGGTACAGTATGCCGGTTGCTGATACGATTGCAGGTATGGTTGCAGCTTACCTGCTTATAATTCAATACCGAAAAAACAAACTAAATGAAAATGATCAGAATATTTAAAAGTTAATTCATGGAAGGTAACTATGTAATAACAATCGGACGTCAGCTCGGAAGCGGAGGAAGGGAAACAGGACTGAAGCTTGCAGAATCCCTTGGTATCTCATTTTATGATAAAGAGCTTATACGACTGGCATCAAGGGAAAGCGGGCTGAATGAAAAGGTTTTCGAAAATGCCGATGAAAAAAAACGTTTCAACATTTTCTGGGGACTGTTCGGAATCCACAGCAGCACTCAAACGCCTGAGATCTATTCGGGTTACTATCTGAGTAATGAAACCCTGTTCAAGATCCAGAGTGATGTAATACGTTCACTGGCTGAAAAGAAATCATGCCTTTTCGTCGGTCGTTGTGCCGATTATATCCTTAAAGATCACTCACGCAGACTAAGTATTTTTATTACTGCTGACATTAATGATCGTGTAAACAGGGTCATGGAAATTCACGGGATATCTGAAAAAAAGGCAAGGGATCTTATTGACAGGACCGATAAACAACGAAGCTCATACTATAATTATTTTAGCGGTAAGTCGTGGGGAGAAGCTGAATCATATCATATGAGTGTAAATACATCAGTCCTGGGAATAAATGAAACATCTGTATTTTTGAAACACTTTATAGAAAAGCGCTTCAGTCTCTGATAACCGGCAGTCAGGATATCAGGTATTTCCGATAAATTTTGTAAATTGGCCAAATAAAATCACACTTGTGTGGTTACCATGATTACTCAATATCCGGGGCTTTGAAATTTGAGAAGTAGAACCTAACACAAATACCATGAAGCATATTTTTGTACGAGCAGGTTTATCTGTTGTTTTGATCCTTTGTCTCATTCAGCCTTTATTTTCACAGCAATCACTGACGATAAATGAGAAGGGATATTTTGAAAAACCCGGACTGAATGTGATGGTATTCAGCGATTATTATCCTGATGGTCACCAGACAGGTGTCACGGTGATCCAGCATGGTCTAAGGGTTGCGGCAAATGGTGATCTGCGTCTTGAAACATCTCCGGGTCAGTGGTCTCCGGTTCCTAAAAAGGGAAGGACTATTATTGACAAGGAAAAGCAGAAAATTACTACATATCTGTGGTATCCAGATACATCAAAGAACAGACGTGGCTTTAATCCGATAGAATATCCCGACCTGGTACTGAGGTACCAGGTGTCGGTCAATGCACTGGCCAATAATTCGTTCAGGATATCAGTTGATCTTGATAAACCCTTACCCGTTGAATGGGCAGGAAAAATCGGATTTAATTTTGAACTCTTCCCCGGTCATTTATTCGGTAAATCATATATCATGGATAATAGTCCCGGACAGTTCATGACACAACCTTCCGGCCCGCTGATGGATGATCATGGAGAATTCATTGCCAATCCCCTGGCAAAAGGAAGCAAACTGATAATTGCCCCGGAAGATGATAAAATGAGAATGACAATAGAATCAAAGTCTTCTGTACTTGAACTTCATGATGGCCGGACAAACCATAATAACGGATGGTATATTGTCCGCAGTATCGTCCCGGCAAATGCCACAACAAATGTGATCGAGTGGACTGTTACTCCGAATGTCATAAAAAACTGGTTATATGAACCAGTCATACAGGTTTCACAGGTGGGTTATCATCCGGGTCAGCCTAAAAAGGTGATTATTGAACAGGATTCACGCGATAAAGAAGCAGGAGAAGTAATTGTTTACCGTTTCACATCCGTCGGAAAGGAGATTGCAGCAAGAGGCAAACCGGTCTCATGGGGAAATTTCCTTAGATATAATTACTTCATTTTTGATTTTTCGGGCGTCAGGAATCCCGGCATATATATGGCTGAATACAGGTCAAAGAAATCAAATCCATTTCAGATTGATGAAAAGATATACGACCGTGGTGTGTGGCAGCCGGTACTGGAATATTTTCTTCCGGTACAGATGTGTCATATGAGAATAAATGAGAAATACAGGGTATGGCACGGAGCATGCCATCTTGATGATGCGCTGATGGCACCTGTCAATCTGAACCATTTTGACGGTTACCTGCAGGGACCTTCAACACTTACAAAATATAAATCCGGAGAGCATGTTCCCGGACTTAACAGCGGGGGATGGCATGATGCCGGTGATTATGACCTGAGAGAGATCGGAAGAGCGTCGTGTAGGGAAAGAGTGTAGGATAGGGTGTA
>CAYQZL010000048.1:9950-27530 GCA_964421975.1 uncultured Rikenellaceae bacterium | reverse complement strand
CCACCACCCTATCCTACACTCTTTCCCTACACGACGCTCTTCCGATCTCCCTGTGTAGCTCTCCCCATTATTCTGAGTGTGGCGACCGGGATTCTGAGAATATTGCCAAACTGTGTGATGATCATCAGATCATAATTATCATTCACATCTTTCAGTGCAATCAGCGGGCCTGTTTTTTCGGTGATATTAATTGTCTTGACACCTTTTCCTCCGCGGTTGGTTATACGGTAGGCATCAATATCTGTTCTTTTGCCATATCCTTTTTCCGAGACGACAAGAATATCTTTTTCCTTATTCTCCACCGTGATCATACCTACTACAAAATCAGTCTTTTCATTTGCCAGTTTTATTCCATGTACCCCTGAAGCGGTGCGGCCCATTGGTCTGACATAATTTTCGGGAAAGCATATTGCCCGTCCTGATCTTACAGCGAGCATTATATGATGGTTACCATTGGTCATTCTGGCTTCGAGGAGTTCATCTCCCTCCCTTACAGTGATTGCATTGACACCGTTTGCCCTTGGTCTTGAGTAAGCTTCAAGGGAAGTCTTTTTTATTACTCCCTTGGTGGTACATAATACAATGAAATTGTTATTTATATAATCGGTATCATTGAGATCCTTTACATTTATAAATGCTCTTACATTATCCCCGGGTTCGATGTTAATAAGGTTCTGCATCGCCCTGCCTTTTGATGTACGTGAACCTTCGGGGATATTGTATACTTTTAACCAGTAGCACTTTCCTTTACTTGTAAAGAACAGCATTGTATTATGCATAGTTGCAATATACAGATGTTCAATGAAATCTTCTTCCCTTGTTGTTCCGCCTTTTGCACCGGTCCCCCCCCTGTTCTGTCTTCTGAATTCTGTCAGCGGAGTTCTTTTGATGTATCCCATATGGGATATCGTTATAACCATTTCATCATCGGCATAGAAATCTTCAGGGTTAAATTCCTCAGCATTGGGTATAATCAATGTACGGCGCTTGTCACCGTATTTATGTTTGATCTCGGTTAGCTCATCCTTTATAATTTTCATCTGAAGATCAACACTTGAAAGGACCTTGTTCAGGTATTCAATAAGCGCCATTACCTCATCATATTCCGCTCTTAGTTTCTCCTGCTCCAGGCCGGTAAGCTGCCGTAATCTCATTTCAACAATTGCCCTTGACTGTGCATCGCTGAGGTTAAAGCGCTCCATAAGTCTTTCCCTTGCAATATCAGGATTCTTTGAAGATTTGATTATGGCAATTACCTCATCGATATTATCGCTGGCAATGATCAATCCCTGAAGAATATGCGCTCTTTTCTCTGCCTGGTCCAGATCAAATTTTGCCCGTCTGACAACGATATCGTGCCGGTGTTTTACAAAATTTGAAATCAATTCCTTAGTGCTTAATATTCGTGGTCGTCCTTTTACAAGGGCAATGTTGTTTACATTAAAAGTGGTCTGAAGCTGTGAAAGCTTGAAGAGATTGTTAAGCACCACATTGGCTGTTGCGTCTTTTTTCAGGATTATCACGATCCGCATACCTTTCCGGTCCGATTCATCATTGATATATGATATTCCTTCCAGTTTCTTTTCATTTATAAGGTCAGCTATCTTTCGGATCATTTCCGCTTTGTTGACCATATAAGGTATCTCGGTAACAACTATACATTCTCTGCCTGAATGGGTCAGTTCAACTTCAGTTTTTGCCCTTACGACTATCCTGCCCCTGCCTGTTTCACAGGCATCTCTTATTCCCTGTTCACCGTAAATAATACCGCCGGTAGGGAAATCAGGACCTTTTATAAATGTCAGTAATCTTTCCGTTGTGATCTCGGGGTCATCAATATATGCTATTGTAGCATCAACTATCTCACCCAGATTATGTGGTGGCATGTTGGTGGCCATGCCAACTGCAATTCCCGAACTGCCGTTGACAAGCAGAATGGGGATACGGGTTGGAAGTACAACCGGCTCATTAAGGGAATCATCAAAATTAGGCTGGAAATCAACCGTATTTTTATCTATATCAGCAAGAGTCTCTTCAGCAATCTTCTGAAGCCTGGCTTCAGTATATCTCATTGCTGCCGGACTGTCACCATCCACTGAACCGAAATTACCCTGGCCGTCAACCAGAGGATAACGGAGTGACCATTCCTGTGCCATTCTTACCATGGCATCATAAACAGAACTGTCGCCATGGGGATGATATTTACCAAGGACCTCTCCTACTATCCTTGCAGATTTCTTATAGGGTCTGTTCGACAAAACACCAAGCTCAGACATCCCGAAAAGAACACGCCTGTGGACAGGTTTCAGGCCGTCTCTTACATCAGGTAAAGCACGTGAGACTATCACAGACATCGAATAATCGATATATGCGGATTTCATTTCCTCCTCAATATTTACCTGAACCACCCTCTCTCTATCAGACATAACAGATTAATAATTAATTAGTTACTAAGTAAAAATCCATTCAGGATTTTGATCCCCGAAAATAGTCATAATTTGGGTATTTCGCACCTGAAAGGATTGTGAATTTTTAACATTCGTTGTTCATAAATGGGCACAAATATTGCCATAGTATAATATCGCATAATTTTAACTTTGTTCTTTCATTTATATGTACTTTTGTCTTCTGACACTGTCAGAATGACCGATGTCAGGTAATTGAAGGATAAACGACAAGAAAGAATATGGATTCACAATTTTCGCAGAGAGTAAAAGATATCCTTGGTTACAGCAAGGAAGAGGCTATAAGGCTGGGTAACAGTCATATAAGCCCTGAACATCTTTTTCTTGGGATTTTGAGGGACGGAGAGGGAGTTGCTGTTGATATCCTTATAAGCAGGGGGGTTGATCTTATGGGACTGAAAAGTTCTCTTGAAAAGAGTATTAAAGTTGAAAGCCCGGTACCTGTTGCTGATCATGAGGTCATTCCTTTGCTCAGAAGTACCGAACGCATACTGAAACTTGTTTATCTTGAAGCTAAGGCATTGAAAAGCACTTCTATAGAGTCAGAACACCTTCTTCTTGCCATTCTGAAAGATGAAAATTCCCTTGTTACCAGATTTCTGGCCGAAATGGATGTTGATTATCAGTCAGTTAAAAGGATGGTGGAAACAGGTTCGACAAGGGCCAGAGCTGATTATCCCAGGGATGAAGATGATGAAGGGCAGGGATTCGGAGCAGCCGGAAAGGGACCCTCTTCAGCTCATTCTGCAACCAAGTCATCGTCAGATACACCTGTACTTGATAATTTCGGAATTGACCTTACAAAAGCTGCCGAGGAAGGCAGACTTGACCCGGTAGTTGGACGCGAAAGGGAGATAGAACGGCTGGCCCAGATACTTTCACGCAGAAAGAAGAACAATCCTGTTTTGATCGGTGAGCCCGGTGTCGGAAAATCAGCAATTGCAGAAGGACTTGCACTCAGGATAACCAAAAAGAACGTTTCACGCGTACTTTTCCATAAACGTGTTGTAGCGCTGGATCTGGCTTCAATAGTTGCAGGGACAAAATACAGGGGACAGTTTGAAGAGAGGATGAAAGCCATTCTCAATGAGCTTTCAAAAAATGATAATATAATCCTTTTCATTGACGAGATACATACAATAGTTGGCGCCGGAGGTGCCACAGGATCGCTTGATGCAGCCAATATGCTGAAACCGGCTCTGGCAAGAGGTGAAATACAGTGTATCGGGGCAACAACTCTTGATGAATACCGCCAGCACATCGAAAAGGATGGTGCTCTGGAACGGAGATTCCAGAAAGTACTTGTTGATCCGACTTCGGTGGAGGAAACCATAAATATCCTGCAGAATATTAAGGAAAGATATGAGGAACACCATAATGTGATGTATACGGATGATGCAATTGAAGCCTGCGTAAGGCTGACAGCCCGATATATTTCTGACAGACATCTGCCTGACAAGGCCATTGACGCTCTAGACGAATCAGGATCGAGGGTTCATATATCCAATATCGTGGTTCCCGAGAAGATCCTTACCCTTGAAAAACAGCTTGATGATACCAAGAAGGAAAAAATGACTGCTGTTAAGAACCAGAATTTTGAAAAAGCTGCAAGTTTCCGCGACAGGGAAAAGGACCTTCTTGAAATGATCGATCAGGAAAAGAAAAAATGGGAAAAAGAGCTTGCCGTAAACAGGGAAACGGTTGATGCTGAAAAAGTTGCCGAGGTGGTTGCCATGATGACAGGTGTTCCGGTACAAAGAATCGCCCAGACCGAAGGTACCCGCCTTCTAAAGATGGCAGATGAGCTCAGGGGAAGTGTTATTGGCCAGGACGAAGCAATAATTAAAATAGTCAAATCAATACAGAGGAACAGAGCCGGACTGAAAGATCCGAACAAACCTATCGGAACCTTCATATTTCTTGGTCCTACGGGAGTAGGTAAGACACAACTGGCAAAAGTGCTCGCCAAGTTCCTTTTTGATACAACAGATAACCTTGTCAGGATCGATATGAGCGAGTATATGGAAAAATTTTCCGTTTCCCGCCTTGTCGGAGCACCTCCCGGATATGTAGGATACGAAGAAGGTGGGCAGCTTACTGAAAAGGTGAGAAGAAAACCTTACTCAGTTGTTCTGCTTGATGAAATTGAGAAAGCACATCCGGATGTATTCCATATACTTCTGCAGGTACTCGATGAAGGCCAGCTTACTGACAGCCTTGGCCGGCGGGTTGATTTCCGCAATACGATTGTCATTCTGACTTCAAACATCGGGACCAGGCAGATTGCAGAGTTTGGTCATGGTGTTGGCTTTGATACATCAGCAAAAAGAGCAAGCCGTGACGAACAGACAAAAAGTATACTTCAGAAAGCACTTCAGAAAACATTTGCACCTGAATTCCTTAACAGGATTGATGATATAATAATGTTCAACTCTCTTGGAAAAGAAGAAATAAACAAAATCATTGATCTGGAACTACAGGGATTGTTCGACAGGGTCAAATCGCTTGGATATGAGCTTAAAATAGCTACCGCTGCCAGGGATTATATTGCTGAGAAAGGATTTGATGTCACCTATGGCGCCCGTCCGCTTAAACGTGCTATTCAGAAGTATCTTGAAGACCCGATGGCCGAAGTGTTGATCAAAGCGGGCCAGGGAGAAGGTGATATCATTAATGTCGGATTCAATTCTTCAAAATCCGAGATCAGGATAAAAATACAGAAGAAGAAAGAAGGTGTTGAAGAACAGGATGATGTGTCTCCTGAAGATTAGACGGGCATACCGTACAGATCAAATTCGGAAGATCGGATTATCCTGATATTGTAGAAATTCCCTGCCTTAAGCTCATATTGCACCGGGATCAGAACCTCCTGGTCGATCTCAGGAGCATCATATTCGGTCCTTCCTGAATAAAAATGTTCTTCCTTTCTGTCAATGAGAACCTTTAGTTCCCTGCCCACAAGTAACTCATTTTTTCCAGCGGATATTGACTGCTGGATCTCCATTAATTCAGACATACGGCTTTCTTTAACCAGCTGAGGTACTCCGTCATCATAATGAACACCTGAATATGTTCCCTCTTCATGTGAATAAGAAAATACTCCGAGTCTGTCGAAACGGAATTCCTTTATAAACTCCCTGAGCTGAAAGTGATCCTCATCAGTTTCCCCCGGATGTCCTGAAATAAGAGTAGTCCGGATAGCAGAACCGGGCAACCGGTCCCTCAGACGGTATAGAATCTCCTCGGCTTCTCCCCTTCCGTAAGATCTTTTCATGAGACGGAGCATTTTATCGGAAATATGCTGAATGGGAATATCTATATATTTACAGATCTTAGGATTATCCTTTATCACATCGATAAGTTCATCCTGGAAGCCCCCGGGATATAAATAATGCAAACGTATCCATTCGAAAGAGTCTATCTTCAGCAATCTGTCCAACAAGTCCGGCAATCTTTTCTTTTTATATAGTTCCAGTCCGTAATAACTGAGATCCTGTGCAATAAGAATTATTTCCCTCACACCCGATTCAGCAAGCATTGCGGCTTCATCCACAATTTCTTCAAGAGGTCGCGATATGTATTTACCTCTGATTGAAGGTATTGCACAGAATGAGCAAATGCGGTCACATCCTTCAGAAACCTTGAGGAAGGCATAGTGAGATGGACTAGTTAATATCCTGCCGTTTGAAGAGAAGTCGTATTGGCTGATACCCGTTTCTAAAAGGATATCCTTAATGTTCCTGACTCCGAAATATTTGTCGACTTCCGGTATTTCCGACCTGAGTTCATCCATATAACGCTCAGCTAAACAACCCATTACATAAAGCCTCCTGATCTGACCGGCTTTTTTTGCCCTTACAAACCTGAGAATTGTATCAATACTTTCCTCCTTGGCATCATTGATAAATCCGCAGGTATTTATAATAATGGTATCTGCTTTTATATTTTCAGGATCCCAGCTGACGTTATAACCCCCTTTTCTGAGCTGCCACAAGAGTTTTTCAGTATCGACAATGTTTTTTGAACAGCCGAGGGTAACAATATTAATATCCCTGTTCATGTACTGAAAAGTGAATCAACGAATTCTTCGCGGTTGAAGATCTGGAGGTCCTGCATTCTTTCACCTATACCTATGTATTTTACCGGGATTTTGAGTTGGTTTGATATACCTATTACTACACCACCTTTAGCGCTTCCGTCAAGTTTTGTAATAGCCAGTGCTGTGACGTTTGTTGCTGCAGTAAACTGTTTTGCCTGTTCAAATGCATTCTGTCCGGTAGATCCGTCAAGAACAAGCAAAACTTCATGGGGTGCACCCTGCAAAACTTTATCCATCACCCTTCGTATTTTGGAAAGCTCATTCATCAGGTTGATCTTATTATGCAGTCTTCCGGCAGTATCAATTATGACCACGTCATATTCTCCCGCGACTGCAGATTTTACCGTATCGAAAGCGACTGAAGCCGGATCTGAACCCATCTGCTGTTTAATGACACTGACTCCTGCACGGTTGGCCCATATCTGAAGCTGATCAATTGCTGCTGCCCTGAATGTATCTGCCGCACCCAGCAATACCTTCTTTCCGGCATTTTTATAATTGTAGGCCAGTTTCGCTATTGTAGTTGTTTTTCCTGATCCGTTAACACCTACAACCATTATTACTAGTGGTTTAACGTCAACGGGAGAAGTAAAATCGGTTATTCCTTCTTCTTTATTATCTGCCAGCAGGGATACTATTACTTCTTTAAGGATAGTATTAAGCTCATTCGTATTAAGATACTTATCTCTGGCAACCCTTGCTTCTATCCTCTCAATTATCTGCAGGGTGGTTTCTACACCTACATCGGATGACACAAGTACTTCTTCAAGATTATCGAGAACCTCATCATCCACTCTGGATTTACCCATAACGGCACGGGAAAGACGAAGAAAAACATTCTCCCGTGTTTTCTGAAGTCCCTTGTTCAGATCTTCTTTTTTCTCTTTTGTAAAAAACCTGGGAAAAGCCATTTCAAGCTGTAATAAAATTTTCAAATATAAAAAAAGCTCTCTTCAGCCAGGAAGAAAGCTTTGAATATCTTACAGTAAACTCTACGGGTTATTTCTTGTTGAAAAAATCACGTATATGATCATTATGAACAATCTCCTCGCGGAATTCATATGCTCCGGTTTTCTCGGATTTCGTCATTTTGATACATTTTGTGAATACCTTGCCTTTACCTGTTTTCAGAGCTGCAACAACTTTCTTTGCCATGGTTCGATGTTTTTATTTTACTTCCCTGTGCAGGGTATACTTTTTCAGGACAGGATTATATTTCATTCTTTCCAGTCTGTCCGGAGTATTCTTTCTGTTTTTTGTTGTAATATATCTCGACATACCCGGAAGTCCGCTCTGTTTGTGTTCGGTACATTCCAGAATTATCTGCTGTCTGTTTCCTTTTGCTTTCTTTGCCATCTTTCAATCTGTTAATAATTCATGATGTAACCTTTTTCTTTTGCATCTTTCAGGGCTGCTGTAAGTCCTTTCTTGTTAATGAGCCTTATACCGGCTGCTGACACTGTAAGGGATACCCATCTGTCTTCTTCCGGCAGATAATATTTCTTATCAAAAAGATTGGGATAAAACTTCCTCTTTGTTCTTCTTTTTGAATGTGATACATTATTTCCTACCAGCGCTTTCTTCCCCGTAACCTGACAAATCTTTGACATTGATTCCTGTTTTACTTCAGTTCTTCAAATTAAGCTTTTAAAAACGAAGCGCAAAATACGTGATTTTTATCTGATTAACCAAATATTTTACCTGATTTTTAATTAAAAAATCCGGTTTTTATGATTATTGCCTGATAATCTGTAACCTTAGCAGGTTAAGGGCTGCATTTGAAAACCTGAGGATATTCTGAATGCGTTCTGAACCGTAAATATATTTTTCTGCAATTATTCCTTTGTCAGATGATACAGCGATCCAAACCGTACCGACAGGTTTTGAATCAGTTCCGCCGTCTGGTCCTGCAATTCCCGATGTGGCTACAGAGAAATCTGTTCCTATAAGTTTCTTAGCCCCTAAGGCCATTTGTTCCGCTACCTGCCTGCTTACAGCACCATATTTTCTGATCAGATCGTCCGGTACTCCCAATAAATGCTTCTTTACCGAATTATCATAAGCAATGACTGAACCCCTGAAATATGCTGAGCTGCCTGCAATGCCTGTGAGCATCTCTGCAATTTTCCCACCGGTGCAACTCTCAGCTGTCGCTACTGTCTGATTCCGTTCCTTAAGCAGTTCACCTGTAACTTTTTCAAGAGACTTTTCATCTTCAGCATAAATAAGTTCAGGAATTATGCGGTATAGTTTTTTTACCTGTTCACCTGTTATTCCGATAAGAAAATCCCTGTCTGTACCTTTAGCTGTCAGTCTCAGCTTAATAACTCCTGAGGATGGCAGATAAGCAAGACTTATTTCAGCAGGCAGCTCTGTTTCAAAATTTGAAAGCAAAGCAGCAAGGTGTGCTTCCGGAGCTCCATATGTCATTATATTTCTATGGACTATGATCTGTGATGTAAATCTTTCCTTTAGGATAGGTAATACATGTTCGGTCATCATAAATTTCATTTCGAAAGGAACTCCCGGCATAAAAATGAACATGGTTCCGTCTTTCTCGAAAAGCATACCAGGAGCAGTGCCTCTTTCATTTGGTAGTACTCTGCAGCTTTCCGGTACCATTGCCTGCATCCTGTTATTCTCATTCATTTCAATACCTCTTCTGCGCATCATTTCTTCAATCATTATCAGTGCCCTGTTGTTTAAAACCAGCCGGGTATTAAAGAATTCGCAGATTGTTTGTTTGGTAATATCATCGCTAGTCGGACCGAGGCCACCAGTTACCACAACGAGTCCTGCTTTCCCGGCGACCTCTCTTAAGGCACTAAGGATATCATCCCTCCTGTCATGAATGGAAACTTTTTTTTGTATGTCAAATCCGGCCTTGCTGAGTTCCGATCCGATGAAGGCGGAATTTGTATCTACTGTCTGGCCTATTAGAAGTTCATCTCCAATCGTTATAATTATAGCTTTCATTCAGAAGGATTTTTCCGGATATAGTCGGTAAATGTAAGAAAAATTGGTGGGATGTTACTTCGCTTGCCTCCTCCGCTAAAGCTTCAGAGGGTAAGATCCTCCTTCGCCAAGGCTACGGAAGGTAAAACCCTCCTTCGCCAAGGCTACGGAGGGTGAGAGCGGGAAACGGGGGTCGAACCCGCGACCCTCAGCTTGGGAAGCTGATGCTCTACCACTGAGCTACTCCCGCTTAATTATGTCTTACAGGCCTGCGGTCTTGCAAGTCTGCTGATTTAGTATGCAAAAATACTAAAATGTAATTATCTCCCAAATAAACCAAAATAAGTAGTCAGGGTGGCTAGTTCTTTATGCACCTTACGGCCATCCCCATTTTTTTGTTATAATCATAATATTCTGTATAAGAAGTATTATATTGAATTCGCCTGAAATATGCATATGAAGAGTTCAATGATTTCTCAGTTGCAGTCCAGAACATACCTTGTTGTCCTTCATTATAAAATGGTGCACCAGACATTGAAACTCTGTATCCTCCCGGCAGGGCAGAAAAACCGGTAGCGTTTATCTTTTCAGGATAATCCGTGTTTCCCGGAGCTCCCGGCTGAGTATTGGAAATCCATTTCGATGGAGAAGAAAGTGATTTTGCAATCTTATTACCGGTGGTTGTTCCGTCATAATTAAAACCACTGCCAATAAGATAATTCTCCAGAGCAGTCCAATCATCGTGTGAAGCAACACGCCAGCCCGAGGGGCAGAGTTTACCTGTGTTTACGGCATTCCAGTTATAAAGGGCTCCATAAATATCCTTATAAGCGGTTTCACTGTTATTATACCAGCAATAACCCGCACCGGTCAGGCTTAACCAGGCAGTAGCATCTGTAACCAGAGGAATATCTGATCCGTCATTGAATTTCGTGGTTTTCAGATTCTCAGTCATCCAGTATTGTGCACCTTTATTTTCCAAAGGATCACCATCACCTTTAGAAGATCCTATCTGAACAACCGGATACGAATTTCCACTCCCATCGGTACATGAAATAAAGTTAAATATTAAAGTTTTATCGGATGATGGAATATCAGTTATAACTGCTTTGTAATTCCCGGAAATACCTGTAAAGACGAGCCTGTCACCTGTTGTATAATTCATTGTTACAGTGGCAGCTGTTCCTTTGTTGCCATGATTCTCATTTTTACTGATGTCTGACTGATAACTACTTCCGCTCTTTGAAATATTGAGGGTCCTGCCTTTTTGTCCCATCCCCATCAGTCTTCCGGAGAGCTTGTAGTTTTCGCCACTGATATCCATCAGATATAATCCCTTTCCCAGTCCTTCTATCCTGAGGTTCTGCTTTACCGCATCCAGATAAAAGCGGGACTGCGATATTACCTTTCCGGTAATTTCATAAAGTGTAATACTTGCATTTCCTGCTTCAGGAGGATCAATTTCAATGAATGAGCAATCCAGGACAGGATTGGGGTATATCCTTATTTCACCTGTTTCGCGGGAATAATCGGTGCGAATACCGGTTGATCCGGTTAATTGAAGAATATCGGAACCATTTAATTCAATAATTGTTCCTTTTGAGAGGTTCTCAACTTTGACCGTACCAACGGTGGATGATTCACCTGAACCGGCAAAAGTTATCAGGTAATTCTGGGCATTCAAATCCAGAACGAGCAGAAATACAACAGGGATCAAAATTTTTTTCATCATTGTCAGATAAAATAGTTAATCAACGGAACTTAAAATAAAAATAAATAATATTGAGAAAAAAAGAAAGAACCTGCAGGTATTTTGTGGTGAAAAATGCTGATTAATTGATAAATGGATTATTTCAGAGTATGTAAATCAAGCAATCTCAATCGTAAATTGCTTAAAAATCATCTTTTAAATTCTGAAACATTATTTTTTTTATGTTTAAAGAAAAATAAAAATGAAAAAGTTCTATTACAGTTTGATATTCATTCTTCTGATCCTTTCCGGATCAGAAGCAGATGCTGCTAGGAAAGGGAAGACCCTTTTTAACGGAAACGATCTTTCCGGCTGGCATGCGGATGTTCCCGCAATGGACAATGATGTGACAGATAAGAGTCCTTTTATTGTCCGCAACGGATTACTTGTCAGTCTGGGTACACCCGGAGGTCACCTCATTACTGATAAGATTTACAGGAATTACCGGCTTGAAGTGGAATACCGTTTTGCCGGAAAACCTGGCAACTGTGGTGTTCTTGCCCATGCTTCAACACCCAGGGCTTTGTATAAGATGTTTCCCAAATCGATTGAGGTCCAGATGCAGCACCTGAGTGCTGGCGACTTCTGGTGTATTGGTGAAGATATAACAGTTCCCGATATGGAAGCACGTCGTGGACCAAAAGCCGAATGGGGAGGAACCGAAGGTAAACGACGTCAGATAAAAAACCTGACTGACGGATCAGAAAAGCCTGTAGGCGAATGGAATACCATGGTTATTGAATGTGTCGGAAGGGAAATAAAAGTCTGGGTTAACGGGGATCTCGTTAACTATGGTTATGACTGTACTGCTGACAGGGGACAGATAGCATTACAGGCTGAGGGTTCCGAGGTCGAATTCAGAAAACTGGTATTGACTAAGATCAAAAGGATCAGCGAATAATCAACCAGTGAAACCAGAATGGGTGTATTTTTCTGATTCCTGTTGATTTCCGGATTAATTATCACAGATCAGGCCGGGGGTGCAAGTTCCCTGAATGCCTGGAAGACAAGGAAAACCGGCCAGACTATTGCTTTGAGGAATCCCAGTACTCCCATCCAGAAACTTGTGGCTGTTGAAATGAAATAAATTGCTGCTCCGATCAGTCCAAGGCCATATACTGCACCCGATGAAGCATTTTGATTTAAGTTTTCTCTCATGGTGATTTTTTTATGGAAGTAAAACAAGATTTCAAATTTCGGAAAGTTTTATTTACAAGTCAAATAAAATAACAAATCTATGTTCCCTTTTCAGGAAAGCATTCAGAAATGTTATGATATCCCTGAACTTATCAGATCTGGTATATAATAAGGCAGTAATTGTCAGTCTGTTTTGACAAGCTTTATCGATTTGTAAAGGGTTCCGTTTGAGCCGGAAACAACCAACCTTACGTAATAGATTCCGGCCGGAAGCGTAAAATCACTCAGATTGAAAATATTAATACCACTTGTTGCATTCTCATTCTTCAGGGTTCTGAGCCGGATTCCCCTGATATCATATAATTCCAGAAGGATTTTCCGGGAACCAGGCAGCTTATAGGTGATCTCCGTGGAAGATGTGAACGGATTCGGCTTACAGGTCAGACTTATATTGTTTTCAGAATTATGACCAAACTCTTCTACGGAGGTTATAAGCTCAGACATATTAGCCGGCCTTTTAATATTGTCAATCCACTCCGGCTGGTCTTCAAACATTCCTGAATAATTATTTTTAACAAGATTCCTTGTAAAATCTCCCCACCCCTCACTGAAGGTGTAATTGATAATCAGTCCGTTTTCGTTTCCAGCGGGCGGATTGAACATATAATTGATTATCTCATTTCTGGTCAGCGGTTTTTCCCAGACCTGGACTTCTTCAATGTAACCTTTGACTGGTGCAACATAATCGCTGTAATCGTTTCTGCATCCTATAATAAAGTTAGATTTACTTTTTCCAGAAAAAATAAAAGGGAATCTGGAAACTTCAGTTCCGTTTATATATACTTTAGCCGAATCATTATCAGTCGAGGTGGTCATTGCCAGATGATACCATTTTCCGGCAATGAGATTCAGATCAGTCACCGGTGTATAGCCGTTTCCAATGCCGGCAAGCAATCTGTTATTTGCCTGAAGCCCGAGATAAAATCTGTGATCTTCCATGTCATGGACGCCAAACGTCTGAGCGGTGCTTACTTCATCATATCTGGCCCAGTACATAAGTGTTTTTGTGGAACTGTTAGGATAATAACCTGTATTTATATAATTAGTTCCATTAAAGCGCAATAATGCCTCTTTCGGCACAACAGTTTTAACATATGAATAGTAAAGCTCAGGGGAATGATAATTCCATGAGAGTGTCACCCAGGTGCTGTCATAAACACGCTTTTTTACCGTAACCAGGTATTTCTCCAATTCATTCTTATATATTCTTCCTGACATCGGAGAGATTTTCAGCCAGCTTGAAGGAGGATTTATCTGGAAGTTGAATTTCATGGAATCACCCGGAAAATAATATGAGACACATGTGTTGTTACTAAAGTTCATAGGATAGTGCATCAGATTGTCCTCGTAAACGACAGAATCTGTATAAATTCCAATCCTTCTTGTTATTGTATTTTCTGTAGGCTTCCTGGTTACATTAATATGGATTATGAAATCAGACCAGTTGCTTAAACTATCTTTTAATGTGGCTTCATAGACACCTTCTGAAACTGGTGCATTGAAAGAAACTCTAACGGGAACTATATTGGAACAGCCGGTTGATGTAAATTTCCGGGGACTTATACTTACCCAGTTTACTTCAGGTGTTTCCTTGAAATTACAGTTCAGAGTTCCTTCCACTGACCAGAAGTAATACCATCCTTCACATACCTGTCCGGGTAACAGATCGAGTTCATAAATAAATGCAGTCAGCGCCTTTGTTCCTGCCTCATTAGTTAATCCGGAAGAGATCACCGGCTTATTAAGGAAACCTTTTGCAGCAACTCCACCTCCTGAAACAGGTTTTTCCTGGGGAAAAGCAACTATGGTCAGGAGAGAAAAAAATACAAGAGATAGAATTGATTTCATAGCCAATTGGATTAAATAAATACAATCAGATCAAGCAAAAACTTGATATCAAAATGGGTGAAAATTGTAAAATTCTATTGAAAGTTAGGAAATTAAGGAATGCAAGTCAAATAAATTTAACTTGTGAAGCTGGAGCCTCCAATGGGACTCGAACCCACGACCTGCTCATTACGAATGAGCTGCTCTACCGGCTGAGCTAAGGAGGCATAAAAAACCGCTGCAAATATAAGAATTGATTATAATTTCAGCAACGGGATAAAACCATGATAAAACCGGAGGTCAGATGAGGATCATTCCAGGTTTTTCAACCTTTGAAGCAATGGCGGATGAGAATAATGGAAAAACACATATAGCGGATGTGGCATCATATTGGTAAGATTTTTGACGGATAATTTCTTCAAAGCATCACCCAGTATTTTTCCATTATAGTTTTCCTTTACGAAAATATCGGCTGCAAGCTCATTTTCTCTTGAAATAATATTTGTGATAAGTCCGATAATAAGTGAAAGCGGACTATAAAGTATTCCGAACACTATAAGTCCGAGGTGAAAGCTCGGTTCTTCTGCACCGAGAGCAATTGAAAGATTTGGATTATCAACCACAAGTGAGAAGAGAAAGAGCATAAACCCAGTGATCATAATTGAAAACAGAAGATTTATCAGTACATGTTTTTTCTTATAGTGACCTATTTCATGTGCAAGGACAGCTACTATTTCTTCTTCCGTAAATTCTTTAAGGAGAGTATCATAAAGCACTATTCTCTTTTTCTTACCGAATCCGGAAAAATATGCATTGCTCTTGGTGCTTCTCCTTGAGCCATCTATCATGTAGATATTCTTCAGTCTGAATCCAGTCTTGTTTGCAAAATCTTCTATCTTGTCCCTGAGAGTCCCCGCAGGAAGAGGTGTTTGTTTATTAAAAACCGGTACAATAAGTTCTGAATAGAAAAAATTGATAAATACCGAAAGAATAGTGACTAATCCCCATGCATAAAACCAGAATGCAGATCCGGCCTTATAATAGAACCATGTCAGAAGAGCCAGCACAGGTAATCCCAGAACAAGGGCCAATACCCATGATTTGATGTAGTCGGTGATAAAAGTTCTGGTGGTCATGGTATTAAAACCATATTTTTTTTCCACCACAAATGTATCGTACCAGCTGAAGGGAATATTTATAACTTCCGATGCCAATCCTATGATAATAAAAAAGATAAGAGCGATAAAGACAAGATTTGTACTGAAATTTCTTGCTATTTCATCGGCAAGGGAAAATCCTCCGGCAATGATCATCACCAGGATGACGATCAGATTGAATGTAGATGACCAGAATGAAAGCTTTTTATTATCCCGGTCATAAAGCTGTGATTTTCTGTAATTTTCATCCGGACAAATTCCTTTAAGCTCTTCCGGCAGAGTGTCCGACCACATTTTATCATTGAGGCGGATCAGATATTGTTCCAGAAGGTATCCGGCCAGTGGTATAATTATTATAAGGAAGAATATCGTATTATACATGTTTACAGGGGTATAGAAAAAAAGAAGCAGGGTGTCTGTTTAAAATAAGTGTGGAATAAATATGTCTCGCTGCATTTCCTCGTGCTAAAAGGATAGACACCCTGCGAAGTTGTAAATATAATAAAAAAAATTAAGTTAACATACCTCCGCACACATGAATTATTTGTCCGCTTATATAAGATGACAGGTCAGATGCAAGGAATAATGCAGTATTTGCCACATCCTCAGGGGTTCCGCCACGTCTGAGCGGAATTTTATTTGTCCATTCATTTTTAACATTTTCCGGCAGCTTTTCAGTCATTTCAGTCAGAATAAATCCCGGTGCTATAGCATTGCAGCGGATATTTCTTGAACCTACTTCCTTTGCAATACTCTTTGTGAATCCTATTATGCCTGCTTTTGATGCAGAATAGTTGCTCTGACCGGCATTACCGGAAACTCCTACAACCGAACTCATATTTATTATGGAACCACTGCTTTGCTTCAGCATGTTCATAAGGGAAGCTTTTGTCATATTGAACACCGATTTTAGATTTACTGCAATAACAGAATCCCACTGATCTTCGGTCATCCTTAGCAAAAGTGTATCTTTTGTGATTCCTGCATTATTAACAAGTATGTCTATTTTTGTGAAGTCATTCACAATCTCTCCCACAATTTTCAGTGAATCCGGAAGACTTGCAGCATTTGCTATATAACCTATGGTTTTTACGCCCAGGTTTTCAATTTCTTTGATTGTATTCCGGAATTCATCATCATCAGCAATATTCGTAACGGCAATATCGGCACCTTCGCGGGCAAAAAGGATAGCTATTGCTTTACCGATACCTCTTGACGCACCGGTTATCACTGCTGTTTTTCCTGTTAATAGTCCCATGTCGTTTTGGTTTGATTTCGGCGCAAAGATAAAAGAAAGTATTAAATGTCGTAACGTCGTAACACCGTAACCACCTAACCCCCTAACCCCCTAACACCTTCACCACCATCTCCCCTATTTCTGCCGGCGATTCAGCCACATATATTCCGCATTCTTTCATGATTGATATCTTAGCTGCCGCTGTGTCAGCACTGCCTCCGATGATTGCTCCCGCATGTCCCATTCTGCGGCCTTTGGGAGCAGTCTGACCGGCAATAAAGCCTATAACCGGTTTTATTCCGTTCAATTTTATCCATTCTGCAGCCTCTGTCTCCATATTTCCGCCAATTTCACCTATGATGACTATGGCTTCGGTTTCTTTATCATCCATCATCAGTTTGACAGCGTCAAGTGTGGTTGTCCCTATAACGGGATCACCTCCGATTCCGATACAGGTAGATTGACCCGGGCCAAGTTTTGTAATCTGATCGACTGCTTCATAAGTGAGTGTTCCGGAACGTGATATAACTCCCACACTGCCTTTTTTATGAATGAATCCGGGCATTATACCGACTTTTGATTCACCGGGAGTTATTATCCCCGGACAGTTAGGTCCGATCAGCCGGCAGTTACATGTTCTGATGAATTCTTTGACCCTGACCATATCGGAAACAGGTATTCCCTCTGTAATTGCCACGATCAGCCTTATCCCGGCAGCTGCAGCTTCCATAATTGCATCGGCTGCAAAAACCGGAGGAACAAAGATCACTGAAACATCAGCCTGAGTATTGCTGACAGCTTCCTTTACAGTGTTAAAAACAGGCAATCCCAGATGTGACTGCCCCCCTTTTCCGGGAGTTGTTCCCCCCATAACCTTTGTTCCATATTCTATC
>CAYQZL010000048.1:0-9940 GCA_964421975.1 uncultured Rikenellaceae bacterium | reverse complement strand
CCCTGGACGATAACTTTTGAATCCTTGTTAAGTAATATACTCATAAACAGGTAATTTATAATGTTATTCCGTGTTCCGGTTTCAATGTTCCGGGTTCCGCGATCAGGGTTGAGCTTCGGAATACCCCGGAGGTTCTCCAAAAATACCGAATAAAAATTAACTGCTTTTCACTATTTTTGAAATAAATTGAATCCTGCAATATGATGAATATTGATCCAATACTCTATATCGGTATTTCCCAGTCCTTTTTTGCAGGATTGCTTATCTCAACAAAAAGACCATTTACGGTTGCCAACAGGATACTTGCAGCATGGGTTTTCCTTATCTGCACAGAACTGATATTCGGTCTTATCAATTCCAAAGTGATAGAGATGTATTCCTTTCCTTTCGTTTCCTTCACCTATGGACCTTTGCTCTATTTGTACGTGAGCTTCATGACGGATCCCCGGAAAAAGTTTAACTGGCTTTCACTCCTTCACTTTATCCCCTTTATCACATTTTTCATTGTATCGGTTATTTTCAGATCGAAGCCTCTTTTACGTGATCTGAGAAGCTTTTTTGCACCTGACAGATTCATCTCTCTGAGAATAGTATACAGTACTGTAATGTTCTTGTCTGTGAGTGTTTACAGCATCTTAGCTTTTATAATGATCAGAAGACATCAGAAAAGCCTGAAGGATCTTGTTTCTTATACATCAAATGTAATGACCCTAAACTGGTTAAAGATTTTATCAATAAGCTTTTATGTTGCATTTCTGATACTTTTCATACTTGGCGGACTGAACATGATCGGTGATATAATCCCTTTTGATCCCTATTTTGTAGTATTTGGTTTTATCTCTGCCTTCTCCTTTGTTTACAGCTTTTACGGGATCAGACAGCCGGTAATTTTCGACCAGGAAATAGAGGTTAACGGAGATGAAAAAAAGGAAACTGAGAAATATTCAAAAAGCGGATTAAAGGAAAAACAGGCAGAAGAGTACCTTGAAAAGCTTATCCAGATCATGGAAAAAGATAAACCTTATCTTAACGGAGATCTGAGCATTCATGATCTCTCGACACTTACGGGAATACCCCGTCATCATATTACACAGGTTCTGAATGAGAAATATGGAAGGAACTTCTTCACTTTTATAAACGAATACAGGGTGAAGGAGGTTATTTCCCGTTTCAGCGACCCTGTAAATAATAATTTTACCATTCTTGCCATCGCTATCGATTCAGGATTCAATTCCAAAACAACATTTAATTCGATTTTCAAATTACAGACCGGTATGACCCCGAGTGAATACAGGGAAAAGGTGACGGGAATAAGGGAGTAGATATGGTTTTTCCCTGACGGCTCGAACCTCAATTAAGAAATTACACGTTCGGGACAATCGGTCGAGACGATTGCCTTCATTATATACTGTTCATTTGTAATAAAAAACACAGATGAACAGAATCCTGATACTATTTTTTATACGACTATTCCTATTCCCGGGCGTTACTTCAGGTCAGAATGAAGGCCTCCCCCATCTTCCTGAAGAACCGGAAAAAACACCGGTCTTTTTCGGATTTATCAGGGGCGGACTATATGGTACCATTGATGAAAATGACGATAAGGCATATATATCCAGTGCATTTTCAGATTTCGGTCTTAAGGCGGAAATAAAAGATGACATCCGATTCAAAGCATTTGCAGATATCAGGTTCAGGTATGGCACTGAATTTCTTGAACCTGTAAAAAGTATAAATCTCAGGGAAGCATATGTTAAAGTAAATGGAAAAGGCTGGGAAGTCAGCGCCGGACAGTCAATAATAAAATGGGGACGTGCCGATTTTTCAAATCCGACTTCAAAACTAAATCCCCAAAATTATATATCACGGTCCCCTGATACCGAAGATATGGACATGGGTAATCTTCTTATGGATCTGAAAATATATCCATCTGATCTGTTTAGCATTGAAGCTGTCGCCATACCGTATTACAGATCATCTGTACTTCTGATTGATCCTATTCCTTTACCGGAATGGGTAAAGATCAACCAGATAGAATCTCTCATTACATTAAAGGAGATGTTCAGCTATGGTCTGAAAGCAGAATTACACCTTCCGGGAACAGATATGAGCTTTTCATGGTTTAATGGTTATGATCCCATGCCCGGAGCGGCGCTTAACTCATTCATTCTGGATCTGTCAGGACCAGTCCCTGTACCTTATGCAGAACTATCGATGACTCCATACAGGATCAGAAATCTTGGTTTTGACTTTGAAACTACGATCGGAAGCATTGGAATAAGAGGGGAAGCTGCATGGAGTGATCCTCATAAATCCTCCAAAGACGAAGAGTACGTGCCCTGTGAAGAAATAAAATATGTTGCAGGGATCGACTGGCTACCCGGTAACTGGCGTTTTACTGCTGAATACTCAGGAAAGACAGTGATCGGCTATGAAGAACCATTAGTCGATCCGATAATAGGAACGGAATTGGATATTGCAAAACTGGCAATTTTGATATCTGACCCGGTTTCCGGTTTCGACATTAATGAATATGTCAGGGAGCAGGTAAGTTCATTTAACAGGTTGTATAATTATCAGCTTGAAAGAACTTATCATACAGCAGGTTTAAGAGTTGAAACTGATCTGGCCTATGGGAAAATCACTCCATCGGTTTTTACACTTTACAATTTCACATCTCACGATTTTATTCTTATGCCGGAACTGAGATATAAGCCTGCTGACGGCCTTACCATAAGTGGCGGTATTGATTTTTATTCAGGGAAAAAGGGATCAGTAAATGACCTGATAAACGAATTCATGAATTGTATAAAGGTATCATTAAGAGTTGATTTTTAGATCATGACAGACTTTATTATCAAATATCGCCGGCTTATAATCATTCTATGTATCCTTGCAGGTGTTTCTTTGGGAGCGCTCATCCCTTTTTCACAAACCGATCCGGAGATGAGAAATTATATTCCTGCATCAATGGAATCAAGAATTAAAACGGATAAGATTGAAACTGAGTTCGGAATGCAGGATATGGTAATGGTTATCTTCACAGACAATAATATACTTACCACTGAAAACCTCAGGCGAATCAGGGAAGCAGACAGGGCTATTTCGAAACTTACGGGTGTTACGAACCGTATATCGCCATTTACCGTCCGGACCATTACAAGCACTGAAGGTATGATGACGGCAGATCCTCTCATTATGAAGATCCCTGAGGATTCAGCTGGATATGCTGATCTGAAGAGTGCCATCCTCAATAACAGGTTTGCCCGTGATATAGTGATATCTTCAGATATGACTTCCGCTTCAATAACAGCTACAATAAATAATGCTGAGCCCGAAAATGTAACGTTGCATAAAATTGATTCCATTCTGGCACTGAATACTGGAAATGCCGGCCTGCTGACCGGAGGACTGCCATATATCAGACAGCATATTATGAAAGATGTTCAGAAGGATGGTCTTGTTCTGGTCCCTCTTGCTCTTCTACTGATGCTGCTGATCTTAAAATTCAATCTTCATGACTGGAGGTCAGTATTTATTCCTTTCAGTGTAGTAGTGCTCTCAACAGCAATCTGTACCGGTATGATACCTCTTCTCGGCTGGAAACTATCGATCATCAGCCTTCTTGTTCCTGTGATACTTATTGCAGTGGCAAATAATTATGGTATTTACCTTGTTGCCAGATATCAGGAACTGCAACAAAGACATGAAAATTATTCAGGGATACAACTGTTAAGGGAACTGACAGGTTCCCTTAAAAAGCCTATACTCTTCAGCGGACTGACTACAATAGCCGGCATTTTTGGTTTGCTGGCACATTCAATTATTCCCGCAAAACAGGTTGGCATCCTTGCAGCGACAGGAGTTACTGCTGCATTGCTGATGAGTCTTCTTTACATTCCCGCCCTGATATATGTTATGCAGAAAAAATCAGAGAAAACCAGCCTGAATGCCAGACGAACCGGTATTTTCAATAAAGTGCTTGAAAATCTTTCATACTCAATAATCTTACATCCGGGAAAAATAATTACAGGTTTTGCTGTTTTAACAGTTATTCTTGCTATGGGTGCTGCATTCCTTAAGATAGAAACAAACCAGGAGAAATATTTTCCGAAAAAGAACCCCGTCCGAAGGGCTTCAGATATGATCAACAGTAAGTTCGGAGGATCCCAGACTGTTTCAGTTATGATAAACGGGGATATTAAAGATCCTGAAATAATGAAAGGTATCGACAGACTTACTCTCAGTCTTGAAGATATGAAGGGGGTTGGTACGGTTTTTTCTATTTCACAGGCAGTGAGAGAAATGAGCAAGGCAATCTATATTCCCGGGGAAAGTTATTATGATAAGATCCCGGATACAAGGGAAGGCATTGCCCAGATGTTTGAACTCTATAATATGAGTGGTGATCCTTCTGATTTCAGCCAGATGATGAATCTTGACAATACAAAGGCTCACATACTTGTGCGGCTTTCAAATCCTGAAAACAGTGTTATAGGTAATGTTAAGACAACAATTTCGGAAATCATCAGAGATATACCGGCAGATATAATCGTCGGTGGATATGCAATCATTATGACTGACTTTGCATCATCAATTATTAAAGGCCAGGTTTATTCCATACTGCTCGCTCTTATAATTGTCTTTATCCTTTTATCAATTATATTCAGGTCTCTATACGGTGGAATTATCGGTACGATCCCTCTGGCTGTTTCGATAGTGATCATGTTCGGTTTTATGGGTTATGCCGGTATCGCCATAGATGCTGCAACAGCTCTCCTGTCATCAATTATGATCGGTGTAGGTGTCGATTTTACAATTCAATATATATGGTGTTTTAATATTCAGATAAACAATGGTTTATCATATGCAGACTCAACCAGAGCTTCAATGAGTATCATTGGCCGGAGCATCATAATAAATGCTTTAACTGTTATGGCCGGATTTTCGGTATTGATTTTTTCGGGTTTTTCGTCCATACGTTTCTTTGGGTATCTGGTCCTGGTTTCAATCAGTTCATGTCTCTTTGGGGCTTTAATATTAGTTCCGGCTATATTAATGAAATTCCGGCCGGGATTTGTAAAAAATATTATGAATAATTCTAAAATCAGAAAATATGAAAAAAAAGATGTTAGCGGTGATATTACTGCTGTTGCCATTCTTTCAGGTGCCGGCACAGCAGCAGGATGCAATGCAGATTATGAGAAGGAGCCGTGATCTGAGCCTTATATCTTCACTGAACGCAACTATAAATCTTTCAATAACCGAAAAGAATGGTGCAATAAGGAACAGAACGATAACACTGACGACAAAAAGTTATCCGGATGGCCTTGAAAAACGTTTTATCAGGTTTGTTGAACCGGCTGATGTCAGGGGAACATCCATGCTGGTGGTGGATAATACGGAAAAAGCTGATGAAATGTGGATATATCTTCCTGCCCTTAAAAGGACAAGGCGAATAGTATCTTCCGAAAAAGGAAAGAGTTTCATGAGTTCAGAATTTTCAAATGCAGATATGAGCTCTCCTGCCCTTTCAGATTTTGAACATCGGCATGAGGTAAATTCCGGTAAAGAAAACCTTTGGATAATTGAAAGCATTCCCCACAATGAGGATATAGCTGATGAGTATGGCTATTCCAAAAAGGTAAGTTATATTAATATTGATAAATTACAGGTGCAGAAGATGGAATTCTATAACTTTGATAATGAGCTTTTTAAAATAATAGAAGTCAAAAGTGTCCAGGCCTTTCAGAATGGTAAATATATGATCAAAAACATGACCGCTACCAATACGGTCACAGGCAGAAAATCCGAAATACTGTTCAGTAATATTAAAGACCAGGTCAGCGTGGACGATTCATTTTTCACTGTTCAGAACCTTGAGCGGTAGCGGGATTAAGGCCTTATAATCGTGCCGTCTCCTTTCCTGAGGATCCAGTTTGATCTTGTCCCTATCGGATATTTGGCAGCTTCTTTTTCATTTATATCGACTCCCAGTCCGGGAGCTTCATTTATATACATATAACCGTTCCTGTAGGTCTGGCAGCCGGGAAATACAGCCTGGGCTTTTTCGTTCCAGAAATGTGATTCCTGGATACCAAAGTTCCATACTGCAAGATCGATATGTGCATTAGCGGCATGTCCGATCGGAGACACATCTCCGGGTCCGTGCCATGCAGTCCTTACATTGAACCATTCACCCAGACGGGCTATTTTCATTGCAGGAGTAATACCTCCGATCTGTGATAAATGGACTCTTATGAAATCAAACAACTGGTCGACCATATAATCCCTGAATTCATTAATATTATTGAACAGTTCTCCCATCGCTATCGGGACAGTCGTCTGGTTTCTCAGATGTCTGAACCAACCCATGTTTTCAGGTGAAAAAGGATCTTCAATAAAGTATGGTCTGTATGGCTCAAGGCGTTTTATCATGTTGATTGCATCGACAGGTTCGACTCTTTCATGGATATCATGTAATAGTTCCACATCTTCGCCACACTTTTTCCTTATATATTCGAACATCTCCGGGACTCTTTTCAGGTAGGTCTGCTGATCCATATACATATCTTCAGCCCTGCCGAATCCGGCCTGTTTAAAGTCCGGTTCTTTCGGCATGGTACCAACTCCTCCATAGCCACCCTGCTGGATCCTGACATGTCTGAATCCCTGGTCCATGAACTGCTGCACGCGTTCGGCCAGAACCTCAAAAGTTGGTCCGCTTGCATGTGCATAACAATCCACTGCAATTCTGCATTTTCCTCCGAGTAATTGATATACAGGTAAATTAGCCCGTTTTCCTTTAATATCCCATAAGGCTTCATCGAGCCCGCTGAGGGCATTATTAAGAACCGGACCGTTGCGCCAGTAGGAGCTTACATATGCAGACTGCCACATATCTTCAATATTGTCCACATCTTTTCCGACACAGAAATCATTAAGGTAACTGTCAATTGCAGGTAAAACTGCAACAGCCCGTTGTGTAAATGTCGCACAGCCGAGACCGTAAAGTCCGGGTTCTGTAGTATCCACTTTAACCACTATCAGGTTAGATCCTTCAGGAGCTGTTGCAATTGATCTGACGCTCTTGATCTTCACCTGAGGCATACCTTTAGCATATGAAGGTGTTTCATATGTTCCGGCTCTTGATTCCCTGGTTCCGAACAATCCAAGTAAGCCGGCTGCCGAGCCTGCCGTGAGTAACTTCATGGCGTTACGGCGGCTGATTTCATTCTGATTTTCAGTAAGTTTCATGTTGAGTTTAATTATGTTTTAGGATTCATCCATGCTCCCTGTCTTTCAAAATTATCGGGAAGTTTATATTTTCTGATATGATCTTTCAGATTCTCTCCGACTATTTTAATCTGGTTTAAATCAGTAATTCCCAGTTTCATGGTGGCACAATGATTAAGATAACCGATCCGTGAAAAATCGATCCCCATAAGCTCTGTCCCCACTCTGTCGGCAGCCAGCCAGTCGCGGCTTACTACACATACTCTGTGATCAACAGGTGTACCGAGAGTCGGACCATTCCCTTCCATGCCGGTAAAACCATCGATGACAGCAAGATCGGGATGAAGCCTTCGGGCCAGGTGTGCCATATTATAATTGACGGCATAAAAACCGTTGCCATGTATTGCACGTTTATGACTGACAGCTCCTTTTACCGATTCTTTTGCTTTATCCGGAGCGAATCTCAGATCTTCATTATAAAGAGTGAAACCCTTATCCTTTATCGGTGATCCGAATACAATGTTCTTTAAGGAAAGGGTTGCTCCCACGGTATTATGAGTTTTCATTCTTGCAACCGAAACTACATATGTATCAGGATCGAGGATGATTGAAGATACCTTAATTGCCTGAGGTCTGAAATCACGTTCACTGATTACATACATCATCTCATAAGGTTCATTATCGAGGTCGACAAGCTTTACAGGGTAACGGGACAACAATCTGAAGTAGCCGTAATTATCAAAACCTTCAAGTGTGGGACAGCTGGCTGATGATTCGGCAATTATTACATTATCCAGCTTTCTGATTGACTTAAGGAATTCCAGGATCCCCTCAAGTGTTTCAACATGTGTACAAGCAAGAGGAACGTAGATCAGGACATTATTTACTTTTAACACTACTTTCCTGTTACCTATTTCCTTTCTTATCTCTTTGGAAAAAGGCTGAAGGGCTCTGAAAACCATATCGGCCCTGTCTTTGCCACTTGTAAGTGAAACACACGTATCAGAGACGTCAGACTGTAACGATAACAAATCATTCAGAGGATTGAGAAATGTAATTGCAGCTGCGCCTGAAAGGGATGTTCTGAGAAAATTCCTGCGGTTATATCCAGACATATTGATCCTATTTGTAAAACTGTAATAAAGTTAACATATAATTTGAACTGACAGGTGATAATGTTTCCTAAATTTGCATTCAATAAGAAGAGCCAGGATGTTAATAAACGATGAAACTATTTGTGCACCTGCAACTTCGGGAGGAGGTGCAATAGCTATAATAAGGATCAGCGGTCCCCGATGCCTGGAAATCTGCGAACGGATTTTCTTTCCTGCTGACAGAAACATAATTCTGAGGCAACAGAAAGGATATACTATTGTTTATGGTGAAATAAGGTCGGAAGAAGAAATAATTGATGAAGTACTGATAAGTATCTTCCGTGCTCCACATTCATATACCGGTGAAGATTCTGCCGAGATATCCTGTCATGCATCGCCTTACATTCAGCAGAAAATCATGGAGTTGCTCATCAGACAGGGTGGAGTTACTGCAAAGCCGGGGGAATTCACCAAGAGGGCTTTCTTAAATGGCAAAATGGATCTTTCGCAGGCTGAAGCTGTTGCCGATCTGGTGGCTTCTGAATCCAGGATGGCACACAGGATAGCGATAAACCAGATGAGGGGCTCATTTTCGGATGAAATAAGTATACTCAGGGCTGATCTTCTCCATTTCGCATCCCTTATTGAACTTGAACTGGATTTCGGGGAAGAAGATGTTGAATTTGCAGACAGAAAGAAACTGCTTGAGATTGTCGATAAGGTTCTTTCCGTTGCTCAGGACCTGTCCTCATCCTTCAGCCTGGGAAATGCCGTGAAAAAGGGAATTCCGGTCGTAATTGCAGGGAATCCCAATACCGGCAAATCAACCCTGCTGAACAGACTTTTAAAGGAAGAAAAAGCTATCGTTTCAGAGATCCCGGGAACGACCAGGGATGCAATTGAAGATACAGTTGTGATTGACGGTATCAGGTTCAGGTTTACTGATACTGCCGGTTTGAGGGATACGACCGATATAATAGAAAATCTTGGTATTAAAAAAACACATGAAAAAATAGTCGGAGCCAGCATAATTCTTCTGGTTGCGGATATTAATGAAGGAATCTCATCTCTGTTTTCGTTGCTGAAAAACATCCGGGGACATCTTACAGAGGATAAAAAACTGATAATTCTGGTAAATAAGACAGATAATGATCTGCATGATAACAGGAAGTTCATCCGCCATAACATGGAAATTCATTCTGGTGAAAACCTGTTGTTTATTTCGGCCAGGACAGGAGAAGGCATTGAAGAATTAAAACTTCTTCTGGGCCGTATTGCAGAGACCGGCAGACTGAATTCTGACAATGAGATCATTACAAATGTGAGACATTATGAAGCTCTGATCCAGGTTGCTGAAAGCCTTAAGCGTGTCAGGTCCGGTCTTGAGAATGATCTGCAGGAAGATCTTATTGCCATTGATATACGGCATGCAATCCATTACCTTGGCGAAATCACCGGGGAAATAACTACAGATGAGATACTTCAGAATATTTTCAGAAATTTTTGTATAGGTAAATAAACTGTAACCGATACCTTAAATACTTTAAATCAGAAGATGAGAGATCGGAAGAGCGTCGTGTAGGGAAAGAGTGTAGGATAGGGGGGTGTTG
>CAYQZL010000047.1:15581-27716 GCA_964421975.1 uncultured Rikenellaceae bacterium | reverse complement strand
CGAACTTGCACACCGTTGCCGGCACCAGCCCCTCAAGCTGGCGTGTCTACCAATTTCACCATCTGGGCGGAAGAAAGGCTCAACGGCGCAGAGGCGCAATGGCTCAATGGCCGTTTATCCCAAACTTTTGTAAAATAAAAGAACTTTTTAATTCATTAAATCCTTGCGCCGCTGTGCCATTGCGCCGCTTCTTTCAACCGTTGCGCCGCTGTGCCTTTGTGCCATTGCGCCGCCTGGTGCCCAGAACAGGACTCGAACCTGCACATCATTGCTGACACTAGTCCCTGAAACTAGCGCGTCTACCAATTTCGCCATCTGGGCGGTATGGCTCAGGGCCAAGGGCTCAGAGCTAAGGGCTAAGAGTAAGAAGAAATCCCACACTCTCTGCTCTCTGCTCTCTGCTCTGCGCCCTCTGCTCTTCGCTCTTCGCTCTGCGCTTGTAATTGCGGGGACAAAAATAACAAAAAATTTATAAACAAGTAATCGTGATTTACAGAAAAGTATATTTTTGCAAACTGATTTAAATATATGTATAAAAGAATAAAAAGATTCCTGAAGCCGGTCAGAATTCCGGAAAATGTATCAGTGTCATCTGCTTTTGAATTAGTTTTATTTTGAATAGAAAAGACAGACCTGCCTGATGTGCAGGTTTTTTTATAAACCAGTAACAGAAAATGGGCGTAGTAAAAATCATGAAATTCGGCGGGACATCAGTCGGAAGTCCCGAAAGGATGAAAGCACTCATCCGGCTAATTACCGATAACGACCGTAAAATAGTCGTTCTCTCGGCAATGTCGGGTACCACAAACAGCCTTGTTGAGATAACAAACCTCCTCTATCAGGGCAACATAAAAGATGCTACAGAAAAGATCGAAGCACTAAGAACCAGATATCACAAGGTAGCTGATGAACTCTTTGAATCGGATCAGTATAAACAGACGGGCCATGAGCTTATAGATTCTCATTTCAATTATATGAGTGATATAACATCCAGGTCGTTCACCAAAGTACAGGAAAAAGCCATTGTCGGGGAAGGTGAACTGATCTCTACCGCTCTGGTTCATAATCTTTTGCTTGAGAAAGGGATTAAGTCAATATTGATGCCGGCGCTGAATTTCATGCGTATTGATAAAGACGGAGAACCCGATTATTATTATATTGAGGAAAACCTGAAAAGAGAATTAAGGAAATGTGATTCCAAAAGTATTCTTATTACCCAGGGATTCATCTGCCGGAATGCAACAGGAGAAATAGACAATCTGAAACGGGGTGGCAGTGATTATTCAGCTTCCATTATCGGAGCTGTTCTTAAAGTAAGAGAGATACAGATCTGGACAGATATCAGCGGATTCCATAATAATGATCCGCGTTTTGTTGAAAAAACTGAAGTTATACGTGAACTCTCATTTGACGAGGCAGCAGAACTTGCATATTTCGGAGCAAAAATATTACACCCTTCCAGTGTTAATCCGGCACGTCTGAACAATATTCCGGTACGGTTGAAAAACACGATGGAACCTGAAGACCAGGGTACTTTGATCACTTCATCAAGTCAGATGATGGATTATAAAGCAGTTGCTGCAAAAGATGGCATCTCTGTTATCAGGATAAGGTCGGATCGGATGCTTATGGCCTATGGATTCCTCCGTAAGGTATTCGAGATTTTCGAAGCCTATAAAACCCCGATAGATATGATAACCACATCAGAGGTTGCTGTATCCCTCACAGTTGATAATTCACAATATCTTAACCAGATTGCTGCCGATCTGAGAGAACTCGGGACCGTTGAGATCGAGGAAAACCAGACTATCATATGTATTGTCGGTGATTTCCGCACAAGCCGCACAGGCTCAGCTCCCGAGATCTTCGAAGCGCTTGACACAATACCTCTGAAAATGATATCTTACGGAGGAAGCGATATAAGCCTGTCCCTGCTCATTGATACAGCAAACAAAACAGAAGCATTAAGACTTCTCAGTAAACATTTATTTCCCCACGAATAATGATCACAAAAGAAACCACAGATAAATTCAGGAATCTCCCTACTCCGTTTTATTATTATGATCTGGATGTACTCACAAATACTCTGGATACACTTAAAAAGGAAGCTACAGGTACGGGATTCAAGCTACATTATGCAGTTAAGGCAAATCATAATTCAAGGATACTGAAAATCATCTCTTCCTACGGATTTGGTGCAGACTGTGTAAGCTGGAATGAAATTGATGCTGCAATTAAAGCAGGTTTCGATCCTGCAGGGATTGTATTTGCAGGAGTCGGCAAATCAGATAATGAAATAATAAATGCCATAAAAGCTGATATCTTCTGCTTTAATTGTGAATCAATTCCTGAAATGGAAGTGATAAATGAATTTGCCGTCAAACTGAATAAAAAGGTCAGAATAGCTTTAAGAATCAATCCCCTGATAGATGCCCATACACATAAATACATTACAACCGGCATAGCTGAAAGCAAATTCGGGATAAACACCTGGGATCTGGAAGAAGTCCTTAACAGACTTTCAGGTATGCAGAATCTGGAACTTATAGGAATACATTTCCACGTTGGTTCACAAATAACCAGGTTGTCGGTCTTTAAGACATTGTGTAACCATATCAACGAATTACAGGAATGGTTTTCAGCAAGGAATTCAGAATTGAAAATCATCAATGTCGGCGGCGGACTTGGTATCGATTATGAAAATCCTTCAGAACCGCCGAAATTCGGAGAATATTTTTCCCTTATACGCAAATTCGTGGATCTCAGACCGGGTCAGGAAATTCATGCGGAACCCGGAAGGTCGATAGTCGGACAATGCGGCACTCTGATATCAAAAGTCCTTTATATAAAGACCGGAAGCAATACAAAATTTGCGGTTATTGATGCCGGAATGACCGACCTCATACGTCCGGCTCTTTACCAGGCCCATCATCAGATCGAAAATCTGACTTCCGGAGGAGAACATGTTACCTATGATGTTGTAGGACCAATTTGTGAATCTTCGGATACTTTTGCGAGGTTCATTGAACTGCCCGAAACCAGAAGAGGTGATATACTGGCAATAAGATCTGCCGGAGCTTACGGAGAGGTAATGGCTTCAAGATATAACCTCAGGGATCTTCCGAGAGTGGTCTTTTCAGACGAGATATAGACCGGTCATACAGTCATGTGGCCCTACGGTTATGCAGTCATACAGCCGTGCGTTAATGCGGTCATGTGGTCGTTCGTTAATGCGGTCGTGCGGTCGTGCGGTCATGTGGTCGTTCGTTAATGCGGTCATGCGGTCGTACGATCATGCGGCCAAAAGAAACCCAAAAAATATTGATTAAATACAGTGCACAGCTTGTAAAACTTCTCATCTCTCATCGCTCATAACTCATCTCTCATCGCTCACTCCTGCTCCCCGCCCTCTGCTCTTCGCACTTCACTCTTGCCCTCTGCCCTCCGCTCCTCGCCCTGAGCCCTGAGCCAAAAAGAAATCGGGTAAAAAAAATCATATCAGAGATAGAAAAAAACGAAATCTTTTTCATACTATTAAGATATTTTTAGAATGTCTTTTTAATTATTTCAATCTGATGAAATATCTTATACGTTTTTCTTATACAACATCCTCTAAAATAATTGGATACACACTTCCTGTTCTGTTTCTTCTGGCAATCTCCTGCTCCCCCCTGAAACTCTACAGGGATCTTCCCGAAGTAAAAGCCTGGGAACCTGAAATTGAAAAATTTGTAACGCTCAACAATACAGAACAATATGCAGATGATGCCATTGTTTTTGCAGGAAGTTCGAGTATCAGGCTCTGGAAAACCCTGGCAGAAGATATGAAACCATATAATGTCATTCAAAGAGGTTATGGTGGCGCTAAACTCAGCGATTTTGCCGTTTATGCAGAGGTAATTTTTAATCCCTTGCCGGGAAGAGCGCTTGTACTGTTCATTGCAAATGATATTACCGGTAGCGACAACGATAAAAGCCCTGAAGAGGTAAATAAGCTTTTCCTGAATGTTGTAAAGACTTTCAGAAAGAATCATCCGGGAGCTCCGGTTTTCTGGATCCAGATAACCCCCACATCATCACGATGGAAGGCATGGCCAGAGATCAGGGAAGCAAATAAGCTTATCAGACAAACATGTGAAAAAGGAAATGAACTCTATTTTATCCGGACTGATTCTGCATTTCTTAACGAACAGGGATTACCAAAAGACGAATTTTTTGTAGCTGATAAGCTTCACCTGAATGAGGAAGGATATGAGATCTGGACAGACATAATAAAAAAAGAGCTTGATAAAGTCCTTATAAATAAATAGTTGTATATGAAAAAAACATTAATTCTGATGCTTATGCTAACGGCAGTAAATGCAGCAAACTCACAGGTTAAGATAATAGCTCACAGGGGCGCTTCATGGCTGGCCCCGGAAAATACGGTAGCCTCAGCCGAACTGGCATGGGAAAAGGGAGCCGATGCCGTTGAAGTTGATATTTATCTCACAAAAGATAATAAGATAATATGCATCCATGACTCCAATACAAAACGGACTACCGGAGAGGATTTCAAGGTAGCTGAAACAGATTCAAAGACACTGAGAAAACTTGATGCCGGATCATTCAAGGATGTAAAGTACAAAGGTGAGAAATTGCCATTCCTGAGCGAGATCATAAAAACCGTACCTCCGGGAAAAGAACTTGTTGTGGAAATAAAATGCAAAAGCGAAATACTTCTATATCTTGAAAAAGCAGTCAGGAAGTACCAGAAAAAGATCGTCTTTACATTCATATGCTTTGATTTCAAGACTATATCTGACACAAAAAAAACTTTTCCTTCAAATTCCTGTTACTGGCTCTGCAGCAATGCTGAACTGCTTGAGAAAACATTCAGTCAGGTTGGTCCTGCCGGACTTGAAGGTGTAAGTCTTTCATGGACTATTATAAATGAAGAAGTTGTAAGAAAAGCTGCAGACCTTAAGCTTGAGGTCTATTCATGGACAGTGGATGATCCTGCTGAAGCAAAACGACTTATACCACTGGGGGTCAAGGGAATAACAACAAACCGTCCGGGATGGCTCAATGAACAGATATTCTAAAAACACAGATATGAAGAATTCCATTTCACGACGAAAATTTGTCAACGAAACTATCGGCATCAGTGCCGGAGCTCTGATACTTCCCTCTGTAAAGGGATTTGGAATACAGCAAAAGGCTGCCGGGATAAGGCCTCTCATCATTACCAGCCACACCAATGATACCGGCCGGAAAGCCATGGAAGCAGGATGGGATATTCTTGCAAAAGGCGGTAATGCAGTCGATGCAGTTGAAAAAGCCGCAAATGTAATTGAGGTTGATCCTGAAGATACAAGTGTCGGTTACGGCGGACTGCCGAATGAAAGAGGAGTTGTTCAGCTCGATGCTTCATTCATGGACGGTAAAACATATTCTGCAGGAGCTGTTGCCTGTCTGGAGAATATTAAAACTCCGGCTTCAGTTGCAAAATTAGTAATGCAGCGAACCGATCATGTGCTACTTGTCGGGGCCGGTGCTCTTGAATTTGCAAAAGCATGGGGCTTTCAGGAAGAAAATCTTCTTACAGAAAAAGCGCGTAAGATATGGCTGAGGTGGAAAGAGGAAATGAGTAAAACGGATGACTGGGGCGCACCGGAACATTTACAAAATCTGCAGAAGCTGGAATCATGGTGGCAGGATTTCCCGGATATTGAACATCATTACGGTACAACAAATGTCCTGGCAATAGACAAAAACGGGGATATAGCAGGATGTACCACCACAAGCGGACTGAGTTTCAAGCTGAACGGCCGGGTAGGCGATTCACCCATCATAGGTGCTGGTCTTTATGTCGATAACGAGGTGGGTGCAGCAGGTGCAACAGGAAGAGGTGAGGATGTCATAAAATCCTGTGCATCATACTATATGGTGATGAGAATGAAAGATGGAAGAACACCGCAGCAGGCATGTGAGGATGCATTGCAAATGATAGCCGACCGATATAAAAAGGTTAATCCTGATTTCTTTCCTAGCGAGAAATTTGTTGCGATAAATAAATCAGGAATCACAGGTTGTGCCACAATGACCGGTAAAACCAATCCCCAGATGTCGGTAATGACGGAAAAAGGATATAACAAATACGAAGGGATCGTTAAATTTCCGGGTATATGATCACCGTAGGGACATTCCATGGAATGTCCCTCCCACGGAATGAATAAAATTACCGTAGGAACATCCCGTGGAATATCCCCGACGTCGTTATGAATAAAATCACCGTAGGGACATTCCATGGAATGTCCCTCCCGCGGAATGAATAAAATTATCGTCGGAATATACCGTGGAATGTCCCCGATGTCGTTATGAATAAAATAATCGTCGGGAAATCCCATGGAATATCCCCGACGTCGTTATGAATAAAATTATCGTCGGGAAATTACATGGAATATCCCCGACGACGTTTTGAATAAAATTATCGTCGGGACATCCCAGGGGATGTCCCGACGTCGTTTTGAATATAATTATTACAGGGAAATTCCATGGAATGTCCCTACGGTATTTTTATATTATTTTAATTTGACACTCCTGGAATACAATGTTTCCCAATCATCAATGCCTGAACCTGCCAATTGCTTCACATTGCGATCAGACTTACGTTCAAGCTTTTTGATGACACCCTGCCTGTCAAGAGATCTTGCACCTTTTCCTGCACCCGTATAATCAACCCAGGCGGTGAATCTGTTTATCCTGTTAGGCATTATCTCGGATGTACGGATAAAATTGATATCTTCTTCTTTCAGGGTATAATTATTATGATCTTTTTCCCATACATCGACATAATGAATATATGGTCCCAGATGTGAGAATACAACGAATCCACTTGCGTCGGTATAACCCTCGGAAGTCATATTTTTTTCACCCTCCCAGTCGGGCAATGTCGGATATAACCTTACACTGGCCCCGGGAACAATATATTCATCATAGTATTCCACCACCTCAATCTCAAGGAGAGTGGGGATCATAACATCAATTGTAATACTGGCCTTATCAGAGAGACCGGAACTGGAATAAACCGTAAGAATAACTTCAAAAGTCCCGGTGCCGGTAAATGTGTGGACCGGATTTGCTTTACTTGATATAAAACCATTGCCGAAATCCCATTCGAACTCAACTGCATTATGAGATTCGTTGGTAAAAAACACCTCCTGCCCTACTTCAGGACTGACTTTATCAACTGAAAAGTATGCTTCGGGTGTGTTTTCACATGAAAGGAGAATTATCGGCAGTACCAGTGAGAGAAAGTATATCTTTTTCATTGTTTTGAGTATTGGTATCTGTTTCGTTAAAGTCAAATTGCGTGCCAGCTTTCAGTTTAAAACAAACATAAAGCTAATATTTAAGGATTGATGGCCATGCCGTGATATTATTTTTAATTGTTATTAACAATACTTCCGGTCAAATTATATGATCTTTCATTCTGAAAATATAGTTATCTTTGCACTCCATTTAATTTTGCACTAAATATGATCAAAATAACGTTTCCTGACGGAACTTCAAAAGAATATAACGAAGGGATTACAAGTCTTGAAATTGCCGAACAGATTAGTCCAAGACTGGCAAAATCAGTTTATGCAGCAACAGTGAACGGAGAGATCCGCGATCTGACCAGGCCGATATATAATGATGCGACACTTAAGCTGCACAAATGGGAAGATGATGAGGGGAAACATGCTTTCTGGCATTCTTCCGCTCATCTTATGGCTGAGGCTCTTGAATCCATTTATCCGGGTATTAAGTTTGGTATCGGACCGGCTATTGAGAATGGTTTTTACTATGATGTTGATCCGGGTAACGGGATAGCCATTACTGAAGCAGACCTTCCCGTTATCGAGAAGAAGATGAAAGAATTTGCTGCGATGAACCTTACATACAAGAGAAAGGATGTCAGCAAAAAAGAGGCGATAGATCTCTTTACCAGAAAGGGTGATGAATATAAAACCGAGCTTATCAGTGAGCTTGAAGACGGTACTATTTCAGTATATTCAAACGGCGATTTCACTGATCTGTGCCGCGGACCACATCTTCCCTCAACCGAACCCATCAGAGCCATAAAGCTGACAAGTGTTGCAGGTGCTTACTGGAGAGGTGATGAAAAACGTAAAATGCTTACAAGGATCTATGGCATCACATTCCCCGAGCAGAAGTTACTCAATGAATACCTTGTCTTCCTTGAAGAAGCAAAGAAAAGAGATCACAGGCGCATCGGAAAAGAGCTTGAGCTTTTTACATTTTCACCAAAGGTTGGTATGGGACTTCCACTCTGGATGCCCAAAGGTTCTGATGTAAGACAGAATCTGATAAGCTATCTGACTTCGCTTCTTAAGAGAAAAGGATACAAAATTGTTACCACACCTCATATCGGGAATGTCAATCTTTATAAGCTGTCGGGGCACTTTGAGAAGTACGGAACCAGTTCATTTCAGCCGATCTCAACTCCGGAAGAGGGTGAGCAGTTTATGCTGAAGCCGATGAACTGCCCTCATCACTGTGAGATTTATAATGCAACACAGCATTCATACAAGGAGCTTCCGCTCAGAATGGCTGAATTCGGGACAGTATACAGGTATGAACAAAGCGGAGAGCTTCACGGACTCACAAGAGTCAGGAGCTTTACACAGGATGATGCACATCATTTCTGCAGGCACGATCAGCTGAGAGAAGAGTTTAAGAGTATTATCGATCTGATACTGTATGTATTCAGGATCCTTAACTTTAATGAATATACTGCTCAGATCTCATTAAGGGATCCGGAGGATAAGGAGAAGTATATCGGCTCTGAAGAGAACTGGCAAAGGGCTGAACGCGATATTATTGAAGCTGCAGCAGAAAAAAACCTCAAAACGGTTGTCGTCCCGGGTGAAGCAGCGTTTTACGGACCAAAACTTGATTTCATGGTAAAAGACGCCATAGGACGAAAATGGCAGCTGGGGACCATACAGGTCGATTACAACCTTCCGGAAAGATTTGACCTTACATATAACGGCAGTGATAATCAGAAACATCGCCCGGTAATGATCCACAGGACTATATTCGGATCACTGGAAAGGTTCGTTGCAGTTCTTATTGAAAATACGGCCGGAAAACTGCCTCTCTGGCTTGCCCCGGAAAAAGCCGTCATCCTTCCCATTAGTGATAAATTCAATGATTATGCATCAAATGTTTTGGAAATTCTAAATAATTCCGATATTTGCACACTGATTGACGACAGGAGTGAAAAGATCGGTAAGAAGATCAGGGATAATGAATTAAAGAGAATTCCCTACCTTCTTGTAATAGGTGAAAAAGAAACAGAGAACGGAACGGTTTCAGTGCGTAAACAGGGTGAGGGCGATAAAGGAACTATGAAAACTGAAGAATTTATTGATTTTATACGTTCTGAAATCAAAAGAGAACTGCAGTACTGATTACAGTTACAATATTAAAATGATTATTAACTAAAATTAGGAGGAAAGAACTATCACCGGACCAATCAAACGAATACCCGGCAAAATTATGCAGCCGGCTCACAAGATAAACAACAAGATCACCGCAAGAGTGGTCAGAGTTGTAGGTGATGAGATTGAAGCAGAAATTATGAGTATCCAGGATGCCCTGAAGCTGGCAGACAGAATGGAACTGGATCTTGTGGAGATCTCTCCGAATGCGGACCCCCCGGTATGTAAAATCATTGATTATCAGAAGTTTCTGTACCAACAAAAAAAGAAACAGAAAGAAATCAAGGCAAAGGCTGCAAAAGTTGTTGTGAAGGAGATAAGGTTTGGCCCAAACACTGATGATCACGATTATAATTTCAAGCTCAGGCATGCCATCAAGTTCCTGGAAGAGGGAGCAAAGGTAAGAGCTTATGTATTCTTCAAGGGAAGATCAATTTTATTCAAGGAACAGGGTGAAGTGCTCCTGCTCCGGTTTGCCAATGATCTTGAAGAATATGGAAAGGTTGAACAGCTGCCGAGGCTTGAAGGTAAAAGGATGATAATTTCTTTTTCACCGAAAAAGAAGAAATAGTTTTAATATATTGTTATAGAAAATGCCAAAAATGAAGACAAATCCGGGTGCAAAGAAAAGATTCTCGCTCACCGGAACAGGGAAGATAAAGCGTAAACATGCATTTAAAAGACACATTCTGACAAAAAAATCAACCAAAAGGAAGAGAAATCTTACCTATTTCGGACAGGTTGATAAAGCAGACAAGGACAATGTCAGACTTATGTTAGCAAGTAAATAATTGTTTAAGCTTTGTTCTTTTAATTATCAGATAGTATTAACCGATTGTTCAGCAGATAAGTGTCCCGACAGAAGGACCGCTGTCATTCAAAAAAATGAGTTATGCCAAGATCAGTAAATGCAGTAGCATCGAGAACCAGAAGAAAAAAGGTTCTGAAGCAGACAAAAGGAAATTTTCTTTCAAGAAGAAATGTAATTACTGTTGCGAAAAATACCCTCGATAAAGGTCTGGGGTATGCTTATCGTGACAGGCGCCAGAAGAAAGGCGAATTCAGGTCACTATGGATCCGCAGGATCAATGCAGGAGTGCGCCAGTATGATATGAGCTATTCCGAATTCATAGGGAAGCTTGACAAAAAAGGTATCACACTCAACAGAAAAACACTTGCCGACCTGGCAATGAATCATCCTGAAGCTTTCAAAGCTATAGTCGAAAAAGTAAAATAGGGATTTATTTAACGAAATATGAAAGAGATTGCATCACTTTATAGTGGTGCAATCTTATTTTATTCTCATAAACATACGTCTCAGGCGGATCTTATTGAACCCCTTTCCTTCCTTATTAAGTGAAAGCCAAATAAGCTTTGGCTTACCAACAATATGATCTTCAGGTACAAAACCCCACCATCTCGAATCAGCCGAATTATGACGGTTATCTCCCATCATGAAATAATAATTCATTTTAAAGGTATATGTATCTGATTCAGTGCCATTAATATAAATCCTGCCATTCTCTGCCCTGAAATCATTTTCTTCATAAACATCAATAATACGGTCATACAGATAAATATTTGATGTATCTATCTTAACTGTAACTCCCTTTTTAGGGATCCATAATGGACCGTAATTGTCCTCATTCCAGCCAAGTGAAGGATTATATGGAAAGATCTGCGGGGCATATTCTCCTTTCCTGGCAAAAACAGGAGTTACACTTATCACGTTGGTAAATTTGGAAATCGTTTCGGCATTATCTTTTGTCAGAGGAATATAATATGCCGAACCTGAAAGCATATTCACATCCGATCTTGAAATACCAAGTCTTTCAAATGCTTTCGGATTGATTGTAGTTCCGTTTGTTCCGATTATATATGTTGTCTGTTGTGTTTTGTTTTCCGGAACAGGTTTTCCGTTTATAAACACTTCTCCCGATATGATCGTCATTGTATCTCCCGGCAGGGCGATACATCTTTTGACATAATTATCACGCCTGTCAGCAGGTCTGTAAATCACTTCATACCGGTCCCATATTTCTTTCCGGGCCATTGGAATATAATATTCGGCCGGTCTGGGTGACGGATTCCCGAAATTATCCCTTGCCTGAAGTTCTCTGGCAGTTCTTCTTACTATTTCATAATAACTGGTAACCTGATCCTCAACCACAACCGTATCTCCTGCCGGAAAATTAAAAACAATCGGATCATTATGCTTTACATGACCCAGGCCGGCTAACCTCTTATATGGCCAGTAAATAATGTCTGACCATGATTTGCTTTTGGTTATAGGCATTGTATGTTGCGTAAAGGGAAATGCCACGGGTGTATTCGGCATCCTGGGCCCGTATGCAAGCTTACTGACAAAGAGATGATCTCCTACCAGAAGCGATTTCTCCATCGAGGGAGTTGGTATACGGTAATTCTGGAAAAGGAAGATGTTAATAAGTGTGACTGCGATCACTGCAAAAATTATTGCATCAAGCCATTCTATGAAGGCGCTGTTCTTGCGGTCCCTCCTTTTCCAGAAAGTCCAGTTAACCTTTTTCGATACATATATATCATATATCACAGGAAGTCCCAACAGAAGCCAGTAATTTCCGATCCAGATTACGACAAGTAGAAATATAATCGCGGCTATTGC
>CAYQZL010000047.1:8273-15571 GCA_964421975.1 uncultured Rikenellaceae bacterium | reverse complement strand
ACATGATATATTTCCTCTGCAAGAATTTATTCATTTCAAAAGTTTATTTAAGCGGGTAAAAGTATAAAATATATTCAGAATCCCAGAACATCATTCATTGTAAACACGCCTTTCCTGTTTTTTATGAATTCAGCTGCAACAACTGCACCCATGGCAAGGCCCTTTCTGTTCTTTGCCTCATGCCTTAGACTTATTGTGTCAATGTCGGAGTCCCAGGAAACTATATGAGTTCCCGGTACCATTCCTTCCCTTACCGCTTTAATCGGTACCATACCATCTTTTTTATCCTCTTCAAAACACCAGCCATTATAAGCAGGATGTTGTTTCTTAATCCCTTCGGCAAGAGTAATAGCGGTTCCGCTGGGAGCATCCAGTTTCTTTGTATGATGTATTTCTTCTATTGAGACAGAATATCCGGTATAATTTTTAATATGTGCAGCCAGTTCCGAATTAAGCCTGAAAAGAAGATTAACACCAATACTGAAATTGGATGAATGAATAAATGCTGTATCATTTTCAAGACATAAACTGGCAGCCTTTTCATAATCCTTTAACCATCCGGTTGTTCCGGAAACAACCGGAAGCTTCAACTTAAGACATGTTGTAATATTTTCAAATGCAGCTTCCGGCAATGAGAATTCAATTGCAACATCTATCTCTTTCACTTTCTCTGCATTCAGATCAGATTTGTTGTCAATATCTATGATAAGCTTTATTGAATGTCCCCGTTTCTTTGCGATCTCTTCGATCTCATGGCCCATTCTGCCATAACCTATTAATGCAATATTCATAAAATTGATTTTTTGCGAAATTATTTATTTTCAGCTTGCTAACTTATTAATGAACTCATAAAATTCTTAACATGAAGTTAAAATAAATATCAAATGATAATTTTATATATTTCATCCCAAAAAAAAATAATTCATGAAATACCTATTCTTTTCATTACCAGTTATAACCATGTTAATACTCTCTTCATGCGGGCAACAGGAGGCAGCAGATCTGGTGATCCTGAATGCGAAAGTCCTTACAATTGACACTGATAATCCTTCAGCGGAAGCGATTGCCGTAAAGGATGATAAGATAACAGCTGTAGGGACTACAGGCAGGATCAGGAAAATGATTGATCCTGAAAAAACTCAGGTCATTGATGCTTCCGGCAGGCTTGTGATCCCGGGGTTCAATGATGCTCATGTTCACTTCGGACCGCTTGATCCTGATTTCATTGAGCTTCGTTATACAACTGATCCGGCTGTGATAACCGAAAAAGTTAAAGCACAGGTAGCAAAATCGAGACCCGGCGAAGTTATCATGGGCGGACACTGGGAGCATGAAATGTTCATTACACGGGACTGGCCGACCAAAGAACTTATTGACAAAGTATCACCCGATAATCCCGTTATCCTTGCAAGAGCTGACGGTCATTCAAGACTTGTAAACAGTTATGTTCTGAAAAGATCAGGTATTACAAAAAACACACCTGATCCTTTTGGAGGTGAAATTCAAAGAGACCCGGCTACAGGCGAACCGACAGGAATACTCAAGGAAAAAGCAATGGACCTGATAAGAGTCGAAGAAGTTAAATCAGAAAGAACTCCTGAAGAAATTGCAGAAAAAACATGGCAGGGTTATCTTCTGGCAATGAAAGAAGCACGTGAGCTGGGGGTGACCAGCGTGCAGAATGCTGGGAGTGAAGATTTTGAAGCTTATGAAAAACTACAGGATGAAGGCGAGCTCACATGCAGGATCGACATTGGAAAACCTCTTACTGGTGATCAGGAAATCCTTGAACGATACATGGAACTGGCAAAAAAATATCCCGATGACGGGGACTGGATAAGATTCGGATATCTGAAGGTCTTCATTGACGGATCGATGGGATCGGGAACAGCATTGATGTTCGCACCATATGATGACGAACCATCAACTTCAGGACTTGCAATGTGGGAATATGATGAATATGAGAAAATGGTCCTTGCTGCCGATAAAATGGGATTTCAGATAGGTGTTCATGCAATAGGTGATAAAGGGAACAACTGGATACTGAATGCATTTGAGAAGGCTCTGGAAGTGAATGGAAAACGCGACAGCAGACATCGTGATGAGCATACCCAGACACTGGCCCTGTCAGACATCCCGCGATTTGCACAACTGGGAGTCATTCCGTCAATGCAGCCGACTCATTGCATTTCGGATAAGAAATTTTATGAGAAACGTATAGGAACAGAAAGATCAAAGGGAGCCTATGCCTGGAGAAGCCTTGTAGAAGCAGGTTCGATACTTGCTTTCGGGACCGATTACCAGGTTGAACCGCTTAATCCCATAGAAGGCCTGTATGCAGCCGTTACCCGCAAGGACCGAAAAGGCGAAGACGGAGAAGGATGGTTCCCTGAACAGAAACTAACTATGGAAGAAGCAATAAAATTCTATACCTGGGGGTCTGCATATGCCCAGTTCATGGAAGATCGTAAAGGTATGCTGAAACCCGGTTACCTTGCAGATATTGTAATTTTCGACAAAGACCTGCTAACCATTCCGGAGAATGAAATTATGTCAGCCAGGGTGGTTTACACGATAGTTGGGGGAAAAGTAGTGTACGCGGCAGGGAAGTAACGATTGTTTTTTTTCGCAACGGATTGCTTCGTCGCTTCGCTCCTCGCAATGACGGTTTCTTACCGGGTATTTGGGGTCATTGCGAGGAGCGAAGCGACGAAGCAATCCTTTACAAGTAACATGAATGTCACTCCGTGGCACCGTCATTGCGAGGAGCGAAGCGACGAAGCAATCCTTTACGCGTAACATGAATGTCACTACGTGGTACCGTCATTGCGAGGAGCGAAGCGACGAAGCAATCCTTTACGAGTAACATGAATGTCACTCCGTGGCACCGTCATTGCGAGGAGCCCCGCTGCGCGGGATAAACTCCGCGACGAAGCAATCTGCCTACCGTTCCAGTAATGTAAGTATAGAAATGGCTGCTTCACGTGAATTCCCGCAAAATTCAGGCTCCGCCTTATAATCCGAACAGACCTTCGGCCTTGAAGGATCTCCGAACAAAGCACATCTGTAATCATCCATTAAATGTATACACCGTACCCCTGCAGGTTTGCCGTCAGGCATACCCGGAATTGGCGATGATATGGAAATCGCAATGCAACATGCTCCGCAATCCGGACGACATTCCATGTGTGTAAGATAAAAGACAAAGGTAATTATTAATTATAACGGTGCAAGGACGCAGCGGCACAACGGCACAACGGCAAAAGGGTGCAATGGCGCAACGGCATCAGGGTCTGCAGCGTTAAGGTGTTGCGCCATGTAGGTGTTGCGGTATTATGGCCTTAACACCGTAACACCGCAAAGCCGCAAAGCCGTAAAGCCATAACCACGGTGTGCCACTGTGCCATTGTACCGTTGTGCCCTTGTACCGTTGCGCCGTTCCCATATTCTTCCTACATTTACGAAAACAACTGCATGATGAGAATAGATATCCTGACTGTTTGTCCTGAACTGCTTGAAAGTCCGCTGAACCATTCGATAGTAAAACGTGCCAGGGACAAGGGACTGGTTGAGATCAATATCATTAACCTTCATGATTTTGCAAAAGACAGGTACAGAAGTGTCGATGATTATGCTTTTGGTGGCGGAGCCGGAATGGTACTGATGATCGAACCCGTATGGAAAGCGATCGAAAAACTGAAAAGCGAAAGAGACTATGATGAGATTATCTATACATCACCTGATGGTCAGCTTTTCGATCAAAAAACAGCCAACCGGCTCTCACTTAAAAATAACATTATGATCCTGGCCGGTCACTTCAAAGGTGTGGACCAGCGTATCAGGGATAATCTTATCACTTCAGAGATATCAACAGGTGATTATGTCCTGTCGGGCGGAGAACTGCCTGCTGCAATAATTACCGATGCTGTTGTACGGCTCCTTCCGGGTGCTATTTCGGATGAACAGTCTGCCCTCTCCGATTCGTTCCAGGATGATCTTCTTGCTCCTCCGGTATATACAAGGCCTGCAGATTTCAGGGGCTGGAAGGTCCCGGACATTCTCCTTTCCGGAAATACAGCGGAAATAGAAAAATGGAGACATGAACAATCGGTTTACAAAACTCATAGATTAAGACCTGATCTGTTAAACAATGAATAAAATCTCTTCAATTTGCGGTATTCTGCTCGGAATGATAATTGCAGCTTTTATTTTATCAGTAAGCTCATGCACTCATTCACCAGGACATGATCAACTGGAAAATGGATTCATAAATCCACCGGATTCTGCACGACCGGGTGTATACTGGTATTTCATGGACGGCAACATTGAGAAAAAAGCGATAACTGCCGATCTTGAATCCATGAAAATGGCTGGCATAGGATACGTTGTATTTCTTGAAGTAAATGTTGGTGTTCCCAGAGGAAATGTTGATTTTCTGAGTGAAGAATGGACAGATCTTTATCGTCATGCAGTCAGAGAAGCAGAAAGACTGGGTATCAGAATTGTGCTCGGATCAGGTCCGGGCTGGGCAGGAAGTGGTGGTCCATGGGTGACACCTTCACAGTCAATGCTCCACCTGGTTACAAGTGATACAATCCTGAAAGGACCTTCCCGCTTCACCGGAAGGCTTCCCCTGCCTGAACCCAAAAGACCATTTTTCGGAGAAAGAAGCCTTACTCCCGATCTTAAGAAACTCAGAGACGAATGGTATGAGGATGTAATTACACTGGCGTTTCCCGCTCCTGTTAATCCGGCAATAATACCTCTTTCGGAAGAAAAAGCGCTTTTTTACCGGGCACCCTATACCTCACAGGCAGGCGTACTTCCTTATCTTCCGGCTTCAGTGCCCTATGAGAACATTTCAGGATCTGTTATCGAAAGGAAAAAAATAATTGATCTCACTGACAAACTTGATAAAAACGGAATACTAAGCTGGGATGTTCCGTCCGGTAACTGGTCAATTATGAGATTCGGTACAAGAAATAACGGAGCGGTTACCAGACCGGCACCAATGCCAGGACTCGGATTTGAATGCGATAAATTTGACACAACAGCTTTCAATGCTCATTATGAGGCTTTTAATGGCAAACTTATTGATATTTCCCGGCCTGGGAAAACAAGATCAGGCGGAGGATGGACAATGATACATATCGACAGCTGGGAGATGGGAGCACAAAACTGGAGTCCGCATTTCAGGGAGGAATTCATGAAAAGAAGGGGATATGATCTATGGCCATACCTTCCCTCCTATGCCGGACTGGTTGTTGACAGCAGGGAAATCACTGAAAGATTCCTGTGGGATTTACGGAAGACATCTTCGGAACTGATTGTGGAAAACCATGCAGAACACTATAAAAAACTGGGACAAAAAAACGGCTTTACGCTATCAATCGAACCATATGATATGAATCCGGCTTCAGATCTCGATCTGGGATTTGTGGCTGATGTCCCGATGTGCGAATTCTGGAGTGCAGGATTCGGATTTAACTCAGCTTTCAGTTGTATTGAAAGTACATCAATAGCACACATAAAGGGAGTACCGGTGGTAGCTGCCGAAGCATTTACGGCTGACAGCCACGAAGCCTGGAAACAATACCCCGGCAGTATGAAAGATCAGGGTGACTGGGCTTTCTGTATGGGCATAAACCGTTTCTTCTATCACACCTTCGCACATAAACCCTATGATGAGAAATATCGTCCCGGAATGACCATGGGACCATATGGAGTTCACTGGGACAGGGGACAAACATGGTGGTCAATGTCTGATGAGTATCACAGATACATTTCAAGGTGCCAGTTTATTCTTTCACAGGGTGTCCCAACAGCTGATATTTTATACCTGGCAGCTGAAGGTGCACCTCATGTTTTCCGGCCACCCTCATCTGCTCTTGACGGATCCGGAATATTACCGGACAAAAAAGGGTATTCATTTGACGGATGTTCACCCTTGTGGCTGATTGAATATGCTTCAGTAAAAAACGGTAAAATTTCTTTCCCCGGCGGAGCTTCCTATCAGATCCTTGTCCTCCCGGATGTTAATACGATAACACCGGAACTGTTGTCCAGAATACGTGATCTGGCTGATTCAGGAGCTACTATTGCGGGTAATCCTCCCGTACAATCACCCTCGCTTGTCAACTATCCGGCATGTGATGTACAGGTATCACAGATGACAATGGAATTATGGGGAACTCACGAGATACCGGAAGGGCTAGTTGAACGCAAATACGGAAAAGGCTCTGTATGGTTTGGAAGAAACCTTATCAATCCGGGTAGAGGTCTTATAAACAATCCTGATTCACTTGCACTTTATCCGGATTATTCTTTGACTGAATCGATCCTGCAGGACAAAGCCATACTTCCCGATTTCAGATCTTCCGGAAATATACGTTATATCCACAGATCACTGCCTGACAGAGAGATCTATTTTGTTTCAAACAGAACGGGATCTGTTGTTGATGATATTTGCGCTTTCCGTGAGGGGACATTGAACGCCGAACTCTGGGATCCTTTATCAGGTGAAATTAAAACTCTTACGGGTATTACACTGATTGACAGTATGTACACCATAAAAACAAAACTTGAACCATGGCAGAGCTTCTTTATTATTTTCGATAAAACATTAAAAAACAAGAAATTAAACAAACCAGGCCCGGAAGGCTTCCCTGAAAAGGAGTTGCTTGCAATCCTCGACGGTCCCTGGGATGTGGAATTTGATACCGCATGGGGTGGTCCGGGAAAAATATCATTCAGTCAGCTTGACGACTGGTCAGACAGACCTGAAAAAGGAATCAGGTATTTTTCCGGAACGGCAGTCTATTCGAAAAATTTCGATTTTCCAGGTCAGATAAAAAGATCAGAAATATACCGTCTTTATCTTGATCCGGGCGAGGTGAGAAATATGGCAAGGATAAAGATCAATGGCAGATATGCCGGTACGGTCTGGACCTCACCGGGTGAAATTGATATTACCGGTCTCGTAAAGAACAGGAATAACCACCTTGAGATTGAAGTCGCTAACCTGTGGATCAACAGGCTTATAGGAGACGAAGCCGAACCATGGGATGGTATAACAGCCGGCAAATGGCCTGAATGGTTCCTTGACGGTACACCTCGTCCCACAAATAGGCTCACTTTTACAACTCACAGATACTACAGGAAAGATGATCAGTTGTCGCGATCGGGATTACTGGGGCCGGTAACGATCAAAGCGTTAAGGCGTTAAGGCGTTACGATGTTATGGTGTTATGGTGTTATGGTGTTATGGTGTTATGGTGTTATGGTGTTATGGTGTTATG
>CAYQZL010000047.1:0-8173 GCA_964421975.1 uncultured Rikenellaceae bacterium | reverse complement strand
GTGTTACGGTGTTACGGTGTTACGGCCATAAAGCCGCGACGTCGCAAAGCCTTAACGCCGTAAAGCCTTTGTCACCCGACTGACCTCCGTATCTGCAGTAAGTTCCCGCTGGCAAAGTATAACCTTGTTTGGAAATGACAAAAACCTTTCGTAAAATTGTAACCTATTTATTTTATTATACAAATAATTAATAATCAACAACATGAAGACACAGGATTACATTAACCGCGAAGACAAATACGGAGCACATAACTATCATCCTCTTCCGGTTGTCCTTGACAGAGGTGAAGGTCCTTTTGTATGGGATGTAGAAGGAAAAAGGTATTTTGATTTCCTGTCGGCATATTCAGCAGTAAATCAGGGTCATTGTCATCCTAAAATTATCAGGGCGCTTACAGAACAGGCGACAAGGCTAACTCTGACATCAAGGGCTTTTTATAATTCTGTTCTTGGTGAATATGAGGAATATATAACAAAGTATTTCAAATACGACAAGGTCCTTCCCATGAACTCCGGAGCCGAGGCTGATGAGACAGCTCTCAAGCTTTGCCGGAAATGGGCATACAAGAAAAAAGGTATTGAACAGAACAAGGCTAAAATAATAGCATGCGCAGGTAACTTTCACGGAAGGACGATCACGATCATTTCAATGTCAACTGATCCTGATGCCACAAACGATTACGGCCCCTTCACTCCGGGTTTCATAATCATTCCGTATAATGATGTGAATGCGCTTGAAAATGCCCTTAAGGATCCGGATGTTGCAGGATTCCTTGTTGAACCGATACAGGGAGAAGCCGGAGTTTTTGTTCCTGATGAAGGATATCTGAAAAAATCTTATGAGCTCTGCAGGAAACATAACGTCCTTTTCATAGCTGATGAAGTACAGACAGGTCTCTGTCGTACCGGTAAACTTCTTGCCTGCGATCATGAAGATGTCAGACCCGACATACTTATACTGGGCAAGGCACTGTCCGGAGGGATCATGCCAATATCTGCAGTTCTGGCTGATGATGATATTATGCTTACAATAAAGCCCGGAGAACATGGTTCAACATTCGGAGGCAATCCGCTTGCAGCAAAAGTGGCTGTTGCATCCCTCGAAGTTCTTAAAAATGAAAATCTTGCCGATAATGCTGACCGTCTCGGAAAGATTTTCAGGGCAGAGATGAAAGGTATAAAATCTGACATGATCGAAATTGTCCGCGGAAAAGGACTTCTCAATGCAGTGGTAATAAAGCCAAGAGGAGGCAAAACAGCATGGGATGTATGCCTTGCAATGAAAGATAAAGGTCTTATTGCAAAACCCACTCATGAACATATAATCCGTTTTGCTCCTCCCCTGGTAATTAACGAAGATCAGTTGAGGGACGCTATAACATGTATCAAAGAGGCTTTTAAACTTTTTGAATAGCATTTTGTTTATTTTCTGTGACCATCTCATTTTCAGATAAACTCTGAGAAACAACTAAATTATGACCATACGCAATCTGACCCGCAACGCAAAAGCACTGACAGTCGTGTTAATAATCCTGATGATGACTGCATGCAAACACAGGCAGGAAATAACTGTCGGGGAACTTCAGGATCATATAGAATACCTTTCTTCAGATTCACTAAAAGGAAGGTTTACCGGATCACCGGGTGACAGTCTGGCTGCAGAGTATATCAGGAATGAATTCAGATCATACGGACTTGTACCACTCTCAGGTGACGGATTTCAAAGATTCAGTGTGACAGGCCGGCTGGTTCCGGGGGAAGACAATTCTCTATACATAGACGGGAAGGAGTTAACATCTGAAAAAGATTTTATGCCTTTTGCCTTCAGTTCAGGTTCTGCCGGTGAATCAGAAATAATCTTTGCCGGCTACGGATTCTCAATCAATGAGGACAGTCTTAAGTGGAATGATTATAAAGGTATTGATGTAAGCGGGAAATGGGTACTGGTACTCAGGGCAGATCCTGATACCGATAAACCGGACAGTCCGTTTATACCTTACAGCGGCGACCGGGGCAAAGCACTTCTTGCAGGGGACCTGGGAACAGCAGGTATTCTGCTTGTATCAGGTGAGTCATTTGATCCCCTGGATACTTTTGAGTCACTAAATCCCGATGATTTTTCTGTTGGTATACCGGCTCTGAGAATCAAAAGAGAGATTGCGGATAAGATATTATCCCGGAGAAAAACATCCGTCAGTATGCTTGAAAAACAATTCCGCCAGTCGGGAAAGCCACAGAGTTTCAGAACAGGTATAACTGCCAGAGCATCATCAGAGATCATAAGAGAAATGAAGGTCACAAGAAATGTGGTAATGATGCTCCCCGGGGAGGATGAAGTACTTAAGAATGAGTATGTGATCCTTGGTGCTCATTATGACCATCTTGGCATGGGTGGAAAAGGATCATCGAGCATGGCCGGAGATACAGTGGCAATCCATCCCGGTGCCGATGACAATGCTTCAGGAGTGGGAATGATACTGGAACTTGCAGAAAAATTCGCATCCACAAAGGGAAGCCATAAAAGAAGTCTGATCTTTATTGCGTTCTCAGGAGAAGAACAGGGACTTCTGGGTTCAAAATATTTTACGGAAAATCCCGGGATAGAACTTTCAAAAGTCAATGCAATGATCAACCTTGATATGGTAGGCAGATTATCAGATTCAAAAGTATTGCAGATAAGCGGAATAGGTACAGCGGAGGGATTTAAGGACCTTATAACGGCAGTAAACGATACAAACCTCATTGCTCCTGCATTTTCTGAAGAAGGTACCGGGCGTTCTGATCATACATCATTTTACGGGAAGAATATCCCCGTGTTATTTTATTTCACCGGAGCTCATTCAGATTATCACAAACCAGGAGACACATGGGATCTTATCAATTATGAAGGTATGATATCTGTTTCATCCCTGATCTATAAAGTTACCGCAGAACTGGCATCCTCATCCGAAAGACTGGCTTTCAGAGAATCGGGTCCGGCAGCAACCGCTTCAAGACCTTTCAGGAAAAAAAGTGTAACGCTTGGCATAATGCCTGATTTTGCGGGGACAATAAAAAACGGGCTCAGAGCTGATGAGGTATATCCCGGCAGACCCGGTGCCCTGGGAGGAATGAAAAAAGGTGATATAATAACTGCAATAAACGGAAAAACAGTAAATAATATACAGGATTATATGTTCCGTATGGGACAGGTTAAATACGGTCAGCAGATAACCCTCGATGTTTTACGTGATAATAAACAAATAACACTGCTGATTCAGTTGTAAAAGCGTTCATTTATACTAACCTTCCATGAAAAAATTCCTTATCTGGCTTCTTGCTTTAATAATTACAATACTGGCAGCATATTACCAGAGAAAAACAGGACCTACATATCCTCAGAGGATAGATGCCACAATCAACAACAATCATTATGAGCTCAGGCTGGTGAGAAGTCTTGGGCTCGATGAGAAGCCCGAAGTAAAACTCGGCATCAGTGATACCACCATAAAAGCAGCTCTTTATTATAAAAGGTTCCGTACTGATGATGAATATAGCAGAGTCCCTTTCACCTATAGCATACGTCCTGTTAATTCATTTATCATGAACAGGATATTCAGGATGACAGAAGAAAGGGGATATTTCGCAGCAATTCCCCAGCAGCCTCCTGCAGGGAAACTGCAGTATTATATTGAAATCGCCGACACCAAAGGTACTCATACCATTCAGAAAGATCAGCCGGTGGTCATAAGGTTTAAGGGAGAAGTGCCTGGTTTTGTGCTGTTGCCACATGTTTTAATTATGTTCATCGCCATGATGTTTTCATCGGCTGCAGGACTTGCTGCTCTTTTCAGAATACCTGAGCAAAAAAAATATGCAATCATAACTCTTGTGCTTCTTACAGCCGGAGGAATGATACTTGGTCCTGTTGTCCAGAAATATGCTTTCGGAGCATTCTGGACAGGTGTTCCCTTCGGATGGGATCTGACAGATAACAAAACACTTATTGCCTTTGTTTTCTGGATCGCAGCTGTTATTGCGAACAGAAAAAAGGAAAGACCCCTGATGATCATTATTGCTTCAACTGTTTTATTGCTAGTCTATTCCATCCCTCACAGCATGTTCGGATCTGAACTTGATTACAGTACAAACCGGGTTATTCAGGGTACTGTAATAATTTTTTTATTCCGGTTCAAAAAAAAATCATAAATTGAGTGCAGCAATAAAAAAATACCCACGTCTTTGAATCAGAAAAATGATAAAGAGTGGGTGCAGCATCTCAAATAAAAACAAGTCTTTCAATAAAGATGTCAAATGTAGAAGCGGCATTCAGGAATTTACACCAGGAACTTATAGACGGGTGTAAAACAGGTGACCAGAAAGCACAGTTTCAGATTTACAAGTTATACTATAAAGCAATGTATAACACAAGTCTGAGAATCGTGAACAACAATATGGAAGCCGAAGATATTATGCAGGAATCTTTTCTGTCGGCCTTTGAAAAAATTGATACCTACTCCGGAACCGTAAGCTTCGGTGCATGGTTGAAAAAAATAGTGATCAACCGTTCTCTCGATGCTCTCGGAAAAAGAAAAGCGGTCTTTGAAGATATTGAGTCACATATCGGCATAAGGGATGACAGCCCTGACGAAACGAGCAGAAACGAAGAAATCGATCTGAAAGTCGAAGAAATCAAGGAAGCTATCGAACGATTGCCGGACGGATACAGAGTTATACTCTCACTATATATCCTGGAAGGCTACGATCATGATGAAATCTCTGAAATATTGAATATTTCAAGCAGTACATCAAGATCGCAGCTTTCAAGGGCAAAACAAAAGCTGCTTGGAGAATTATATAAAAGTGGAAGATTTAAGGAATGAAAAAATTAAGGGAATGAAAAATATAGAGGACATAATCAGGAATAACCGGGATATTTTCGAAGCTGAGCCACCAGCCGGCCACTTCGAACGGTTCAATAAAAAGCTGGAAATGAGATTCCATGCCGGAGGTGTTAAAAGAAGCATCGTCCCATACCTGCTTAAAGCAGCTGTCGTAACACTTCTGGTAACTCTTTCCTCATTGTGGACATGGGAACATTTTCTGAGGCCTGCAAATGCCAGAATGACCCTCGGAGATGTTTCACCTCAATACAGGGAAGTGGAAAATTATTATATCCATCAGGTGAATCTTCTGGAAGATGAACTGAAATCAGTTAAAATTACTGATGATCCGGAACATAACACCATCCTGAAATCAGAAATAAGAAGTATGGATTCGGTATATGTACAGCTTCAGAAAGAGCTGAAAGCCAATCCGGGTGATGAGAGGATAATCAGTGCCATGATAGAACACTACCAGACAAAGCTGGAGGTAATGACATACATAGTAAACCAGTTGGAATCAATCAGGAATGAAAATAAAAATTTAAAAGAAAATGGACAAGCTGAAATATAAATCAGGAATCCTGCTCTTCGCTGCAGTTCTGCTTTCAGCCGGATTGAGCGCACAGGATGAGCTAAAAAAGGAGTACCATAAGGAGTACAAGGTAACTCCTGAAATGACCCTCGATCTCAGTAACAGATATGGTGATATTGATGTACAAACATCAGAAACAGACCAGGTTGTTATTGACGTTAAAATAACACTCAAATTCCCGAACAGGGAAAGAGCCGAAAAACTTCTCAGCTATATCGAGGTAGAGTTCAGTGAAGATCCTGAACGTGTTTCGGCCAGAACAGTCATAGATGAAAAATTCAGCTTTTCAGGCTGGAGCGGAGAATCGAGAAGATTCCGTATTGATTATAATGTGAAAATGCCTGAAAAAATGAACCTGAAACTCGCCAACAGATATGGCAACACGGTACTTGATGACCTTTCGGGCCATGTAGACCTGGATATCAAGTACGGGAACCTTACAGCTGCCAGTTTCAACAGGGAAAATGAAAAACCGCTCAATACGATCAGCCTTGCCTATGGCAAAGGATCCATAGAAAAAGCCGGATGGCTGGATGCCATATTCAGATACTGCGGCAGCTTTTCAATCACAGACGGTCAGGCCCTGCTTATCGACAGCAAATATTCAAAAGTACAGATCGGAAATGTGAGCTCTCTGGTCGGAGAAACCAAATATGATAATCTCAAAATCGATAACATAAATAATCTTGTCCTTGAATCAGGTTACACGGATATAAATATCGGAACACTTACAAGAAAACTCGATTTTGAAGTAGCTTACGGCTCATTCACAATAGACAGGGTACCTGCAGGATTTGAATCCATTGAACTGGATGCACGCTACACAGGTGTCAGAGTCGGTATAGATGAAAATGCCAGCTATAAACTGGATGGAGAGGTTTCTTATGGCGGATTGAAATTCAATGAAGATAACTATAAGAATATAAAACGGATCGTTGAGAACACATCAACGACTGTTGAAGGAATTGTCGGAAAGGATGAATCACCGACTGCATATGTCAAAGTAGATGCATCGTACGGAACAATTAAACTCTTTTAAAGACAAACATTGTTATACACATTATTCCCTTTCCCCTGCAAAAGCTTCCGCATCAGCGGAAGTTTTTGTATTATTGTGTATAATTCCTGCTTAAATGATACATGTAGAAAAACCCACCGAAGAAAAACTAAGGGATCTGAATGTAAGATCATGGCCGGTTTGGACAAAAGAGATATCGGAATTCCCGTGGGAATACGATGAGACGGAAACATGCTATTTGCTCGAAGGGGATGTGGAGGTAACACCTGTTAAAGGAAAACCCGTCAGATTCGGGAAAGGAGATTTTGTGGTCTTCAGCCGGGGACTTAAATGTACCTGGAAGATACATACACCCGTTAAGAAACATTATAAGTTCGGATAATTTATTATAGTACATAAGAGAAAAAGTGGACACTGTCAGGTTAATTATATCGCGTATCTTCTTTCTTGCCTTTGTATTACAGCTCTCCGGGCAGGACATTAAAGTGCCCGGTGTAATAGTGAACTATATTCCGGCATCTTCGAAGGTATATATCGGTTCGCCTTCGATCTGCATCCTTCCGGACGGAGATTATGTTGCTTCACATGATCATTTCGGTTCGGGAAGTACTGAACATGAACAGGCTCTGACTTCTGTTTACCGGTCAGCCGATAAAGGCCGGACATGGCTTAAGATCTCAGAGATAAACGGCCAGTTCTGGTCAAACCTGTTTGTACATAATGATGCCTTGTATATAATGGGAACCTGGAAACATCACGGCAATCTTATAATCCGGAGATCTGACGATGGAGGTGCAACGTGGAGCGAACCTTCCGGAAGCCGCATGGGTTTGCTGCGGGAAGGAGAATATCATACGGCTCCAATGCCAATGGTGGTACATGATGGCCGTATTTGGAGGGCTGTTGAAAACGCAAAATCTTATACCACCGCGTGGGGAGTCCGTTATGGTGCCACAGTCTTTTCGGCACCTGCCGGATCAGACCTGCTCGATGCATCTAACTGGACAGAAACAAACAGCCTTCGCCATGATTCAGCATATCTTGATGGCAGATTCAGGGGATGGCTTGAAGGAAATGCAGTACCTGCCCCTGACGGAAAGATCGTAAATATTCTGAGAGTATCAACCACTGAACCAGGACGTGAGCTTGCTGCGATCGTTAAAATAAGTGATGATGGCCTTACAGCATCATTTGATCCTGAGAATGGATTCATGGATTTTGTGGGAGGAGCAAGAAAATTCTCAATAAGATATGATCAGAAAAGCAAACGTTACTGGACTATCTGTAATATGATGCAAAAAGAATTCATGGAATTGAATTCAGGATCAGTCCGAAATACTCTGGTAATAAAAAGCTCTTCCGACCTTAAACAGTGGACTGTACATAAAGTACTTCTGTATCACCCTGACGTTAAGAAACATGGCTTTCAGTATATCGACTGGCAGTTTGACGGAAAAGATATTATTTACCTGTCACGTACAGCATATGATGATGAATTTGGGGGAGCCAATAATTATCACGATGCCAATTATCTTACCTTCCACAGGATAAAGAATTATAAAAAATTAATAAGGAAAGAAATCTCAGATTTGTAGAATGTGATTTCGCCCTTTTGAAGGTTGAAGGTCTTTAGATTTCCCCAATTTTGAAGGTTGAAGGTCTTTAGATTTCCCCAATTTTGAAGGTTGAAGGTCTTTA
>CAYQZL010000046.1:15648-28254 GCA_964421975.1 uncultured Rikenellaceae bacterium | reverse complement strand
CTACACCCTATCCTACACTCTTTCCCTACACGACGCTCTTCCGATCTGTGCTATACCTTTTCCGTGCGCTAGCCCGTTTTTACACTTCCCGGTATATGTCCCCGAAATACTCTCAAGGAGGACCCTGCAATCATTCTGCTGTGCTTCGATAGAACCGACAGACCAGGATAAGATGGCCAAAACCAATATTCCTGCTTTCATATTACTTTGTTTATGAATGGATTGATTGAAAAACTATCCGAAATCTCTTTTTACTGACCGTTTATTACTATCTGCAAATTTACCACTCTTTCTTTTCATATCACCGCTTATGCTCTTTTTGTTGTTTTTACTTTGAATCATTCTATTAAATCAATATTATTGAGTGACCAAATTAATTACCAAAAAATGAAAAAATCTTATTGTTATTTGTTAATGATCCTTGTTTTTCCATCCTTATTATCCGGACAGACAGGAAAAGTATTTGATAATCTTTCAATGAAAAGCCAGATACTGAAGATGGAACGCAAGTATGCAATCTACCTGCCTCCTGATTATGAAACATCGAATCGAAGCTATCCTGTTCTTTACCTGCTTCACGGCGGAGGTGATGATCAGACAGGCTGGGTTCAGTTCGGTGAAGTGAAGTATATAGCCGACAAGGCGATAAATGAAGGTAAGGCAACTCCGATGATTATTGCAATGCCTGATGCAAATACCGGGCGCAGAGGATATTTCAATGCCATGAAGGGAGATTTTCAGTACGAGGATTTCTTCTTCAAGGAATTCATACCCTTTATCGAAAAAACATACAGGATCCGGGCAGAGAAACAATACCGGGCCGTTGCAGGGTTATCAATGGGAGGAGGAGGTACTTTTTTATATGCACTTCATCATCCGGATATGTTTGTAGCGGCATGTCCCCTGAGCGCATCAGTCAGGACAAGAACCTCCGACAGGGGACGGATAGCTGCCGCCGATACTGCGGGTCTTACGACAGAGCAGATCAATAATTACCTTAACCAGCACAATGCATTGTACCTTATTGAAAATATGCCGGACGATAAGAAAACAGCTGTCCGCTGGTACATTGATTGCGGTGATGATGATTTTCTGTATGAAGGTAATTCACTGATGCATATTGCAATGCGCCAGAAAGAAATTCCTCATGAATACAGGGTAAGGGATGGCGCCCATACATGGCAATACTGGAGAGAAGCTTTACCGGAAGTGCTGGGATTCATTTCAAAGGCATTTCACAGGTAAAACTGGAAATTGCTTTAGTATTGAAAATCAAGGCCGTAATACAATACTCAGATTAATGTCCGCTTTCACTGGCAGCAGAAACTGCCATGGTATTGGTCAGCTTTATAGATTTTAATATATATCCTAAAGTAACGAAAGTGGAGATTATAAAAGCGCTCAGGACGATCATGCTTATACCGACAACCCTCCATTCCGTCCTGACAGGCTCCGTTGGATCGGCAATATCACTCAGTGCCAGGAACATTGATATCATTGCAATAACTGAGAGGGCTCCCAGGATCACAGTGATGGTTGCAGAAATTCTGAGCTTCTTCATAATTACAGACTTTTTAGTAAATTTAAAACATAACTTTAATGTGAGGATGATTTTGCTGAAAAAATGCAAGCAATGACCTTAATAATGAAAAAGCTCCTGTTAACTTCCTGGTCATTCCTGATGCTGATTTTTATTTTGAATTCTCAGGTTCCCGATGAGGTCATAGTTCCGGCCGGAAAAAGAGTTGCTGAATGTTTCCCTCCTGAATCAAGATATCTGTACCCTGGTTTTAAACAGGGTCAGGTGAATTTGCATAACGGAAACCACAATTCTGCCAGGCTGAATTATAATTTTCTTTTAGGAGAAATGGAATTTATAAGGGAACGGGATACACTCACGATAATAAATAAGAAAGATATTCATTCAATAATCATTGATAAGGATACATTTTTACTCGAAAACGGGTATATCAGACTGGTTGGCAGCGGACCTGTAAGGGTGGGGCTGAAACAGAATATAAGTCTTAAGGATATACTGAGAAAAGGTGCGATGGGGACAATCAACAGGACATCGGCTGTAGATACCTATAATACAGTACCTCTCGACGGAAGGATCTATGATATTGTACCAAATGAAGACTGGGTTTTCCGTAAAACAGAGGAATATCTCTTTTCAGTTGGTTCGGGAGAGTTTTTACCTTTCAGCAAAAGAAATGTATTAAAGATATTCCCGGGGCAGAAGAAAATTATTGAAGAATTTATGAGATCGGAAAAGATCAGCTTTGATTCCCGTGATGATCTGCTGAAACTGGCGGTTTACCTGGGAAAGAGCTAAAAGGGAAGAAGGGAGAAGGGAAGAGGGGGAGATGAGGAGAGAATTGTGAGGGATGAGCGATGAGTCAGAAAATTTGCCAACTACCGACTGCCAACTGCCAACTATAAGATAGCTTTGAGAAGTGAGAAATAAGCAGTGAGAGATGAGGATCTACGTATTTTAATACGTATTTTAATATGTATTAAAATACGTAGATATTAAATAGGCGCGGAGCTGGGATGATTTGTACTACCCTCAGGAATCGGAATCTTGGGGGGGGATTAGAGTACTGCTCCGCGCCGGATAAAATTTAATTGACAATAAATGCCTTTAATTCAGGTTTGTTAAATGCATAACATTGTGTATTCAATGATGCCCCCTTCCTCTCCACATCGGAAAATTATCCCTTAACGACGGACCAAAATGATGACCTCCCGGTACTTTTTTCATCCCGGTGACTTTGTTATTGATCCCGTCATCAACGACTTTTTCTTTGCCGGTGCCGATAACGGTACAATTCATAGTTTTATCTCCCAGCATTACTGCTGCTTTAGTTGCTTTCAGTCCGCTGAAATTATTTCCCAGTATAAGTGCGTTTTTCGCAGGGACTTCGTTAGGTATCGGAATCCAGCCAAGTAAATCCAATGTTATTCCTCCATTGAGATAAACACCTGTTTCGCATGTGCCCGTGAACCTGTTATTACGGATCACTAGATCCTGACTGTTCAGTGCTGTTATGGCACAACCGGTGCCACTGAGGTTAAACAGGTTCCCTTTAATTGTAAAGAGCATCGGCAACCTTTGAGAGGGATCTGTCCCAATCCAGGTATCACAAAAAGCTAATGAGGACGGTGCATTATTAAACTGATTTCCTGTTATTAAATATGAACATCTTTTTATAGGCTTTATTTCAGTATTACTCAAATATCCGCCATCTATATCTTCTATGAAAATGTCATATTTTTCAGAATCATTAAAAATATTGTCAATAATGTTGATGCTGGAGTTGTAATTGGCAATAAAAAATAATGGTGTCTGGCATTTGTTAAGCCGGCACCCTGTAATTGTTAACGTTGCGTTTTCTCCCAGTGAAGCCCCTTCCACACCATCCAGAAAATTCTCAAAATAGCATTCTTTGAAAACATAATTTCCTTTTGTCAATTGCCACTCAATATCAGGATTTGGCATCCAAAAATCAAACCCTATCCAGAAAGTCAATCCTGTATTTTTCTCGGTTTCAATCCATCCATCTTTAGAAGTATCCAGATTGGTCCCGCCCATAAAACGACAATTCTTTACAAGAAGCTTTTGAGGAGGTCCTTCCGGATGATAATATTCTTCATTAAAGTGATTTACCATAAACATTGAGAAGAGATCAGCTCCCAGGTCAGAATAAGGATATGGCTTGTAATGTCCTTCAGACGAAAGAAATCCGTCAGGTGTCTTGAAAGTTATATCAGACAATGTGATATCGCCACCGATCAGCCGCCACCAGGCCGGACATTTATTATCATCCAGCTGAGAAGCCTGATCAATCGATGGCTTGAGGATTATTTTGGTTTTTTCTTTTCCGGCTCCAACCAGTGAACCGTTAAAACCATATAATTCCATATACCCAAGATGGTATTCACCCGGGCTCAGTTTTATGACTGATCCGGGCTCTGCGCCGCTAATCAGCGCCTTCAGTTCATCCGTATCATCACCATCAGCAGAAGGGCTGTAGGTGACCAGGGGGACACAGGGTTTGAATCCTTTGTCAAAACCCGGAGAAAGATCCTTACCGGGACCAAATCCGGGATCTTTGGAGCACGATGCAATTATAATGCACAGCACTGCCGGGATCAGAAAAATTAATTTTTTCATTGTTGCAATTTTTTTTAAAGGTTCAAATATGAGTGACATCATTACGTATCATTATCCTGAAATGTAAATTTCATAAGATAAAATTCAGAGTTTGACAATACAAAATCCACCTCATTTGTAACAAAAACTTTACTTATTGTAACATTTGAACCGTTCCATTAAGGCGGTTTAAATTTGAATCATCAGGAAGGATTGCTTGAATAATGCTGAAATTCATGGAGTCTCCATCCGGGGGCAGGGATAAAAACACTGAAATTCGGAAAAAAGATTTAAGGAGCAGATCCGATATTTTTTCTGAAATTTTTCTGTCAGGATCATTAGGGATTTCTTTATTCCGATAAATAGTTATTTTTATAACGGATAATCTAATAATATTCTCATGACAGAACAATCCTTAAAGATCGGTCATTACCGGTACCGGATACTTGCCCTTGTTTTTATGGCAACAACAATCAACTATTTTGACCGCAGCATAATCGGGGTTATGGCGCCGACACTCCAGAAATTATTTGATTGGACAAACAAAGATTATGCGGCAATAACAGTTTCCTTTAAGATCGCCTATGGAATAGGATTACTTTTCATGGGAGGTATCATTGACAAGCTCGGGACAAAAATCGGTTATACAATATCAATCGCCATCTGGAGCGTATTTGGAATGTTACATGCTGCAATAAGACCGGCATTCAGTCTGATTGGATTCATGGCTGCAAGGTTTGGTCTGGGTATTGGTGAATCGGGAAATTTCCCTGCGGCAATAAAGACCGTGGCAGAATGGTTCCCGAAAAAAGACAGGGCTTTTGCAACCGGCATATTTGATGCATCAACAAGTGTTGGTGCAATTCTTGCCCCTTTCATTGTCGGAGCAATTGTAAGTATAGAAGGTGACCGCTGGCAGATACCTTTCCTGTTTACCGGTATCCTCAGCAGTGTGTGGGTCTGGCTCTGGTGGAGAACATACCGGAAACCCGAACTTCATCCCAAACTGTCAAAAGCTGAACTTGCTTATATAAACAGTGATTCCGAACCGGAGTCAGAGGAAAGAATACCCTGGGTGAAAACTATCCCCCGGAGAGAAACCTGGGCATTTGCCCTGACAACAATTACTGATGCTGTCTGGTGGTTCTATCTTTTCTGGGGTGCAAAATTTCTTTTCGAACAATTCGGAGTGGATATCAAGAATATCGGATTGCCATTCCTGGTAATCTTTCTCATGGCAGATGCAGGAAGTCTGCTTGGTGGACTAGCATCCGGGGCACTGATAAAAAAAGGCTGGTCCATAAATAAATCCCGCAAAATAACACTGCTGGTCAATGCCATAATTATATTACCTGTTTCCCTTGTACCCATAATAGCCAGTAAGTGGCTGGCTGTGTTTATAATTGGTATCGGAGCTTTCGGCCATCAGTCCTGGTCAATAAACAGCTATACTCTCGTCCCGGATGTCTTTCCGAAAAAAGCAACTGCTTCCGTGATAGGTATTGGCAAAATGGTAGGTGTGGTTGTTTCAATATTGGCCGATCTTGCCCTGGGTTCTGTTCTGGATAAAGCCGGAAATACCGGATATTTCTGGGCATTCGTGATAGCCGGATTCTCTTATCTGGCTATATTGGGATTTGTCCATCTGCTGATGCCGAAGATGACACCTCTGAATGATAACCTGGAATATGTAAGAAAGTGAGTGAATGTGCCGGAAAGTAGTATTCGCCGGGTGGATGTGCTTATTGATCATGAATATTGATTAGTGATGAACATAAGAAGTAATGGAAGGTCTTTAATTATTTTTATTGGGGTAGCATACCTTTACTTCACCCCTGGATGTAATTCAGACAAAACAACCTCACAGGATGGCAGACAGATTGAAATAAGAGGGATCTATGGGAGCCCGAACGGATTCTGGAAAAAAGGTATCAGTCTTTCGCAGATTAATGTCAATGCTGTTTTTCTTAACTGGAGGGGTATTAATGATGACCTGATAACCAGAGCAAGGTCTGAGGGATTGAAGATCTTTGCCGAATTTCCTCTTCTCAACGGGAAAGATTATGTTGAAAAACATCCTGAAGCATGGGCTGTTGACGGAAACGGGGACAGAGTTAAGCCGGCATCCTGGTTTATGGGTGTTTGTCCGACGGAACCCGGATTCAGACATTTCAGAATGATGGAGCTCAGGGAGTTAATGCAAAGATATGATCTCGACGGTGTATGGCTCGATTATGTCCACTGGCACGCCCAGTTTGAAGAGCCTGAACCCATACTGCCGGAAACCTGTTTCTGCCAAAACTGTATCAGAACATTTGAATCTTCTGCAGGTATTGACGTCCCCGATATGAGCACAAAGGAGCAGGCAGAATGGATAATCTCCAATCATGATCCTGTCTGGAGGGAGTGGAGGTGTTCTGTTATTGAAGGATGGGTGAGAGACGCCCGGATAATATTAAAACAGATGGATCCGGATGCGCTGCTTGGAATATATCATTGCCCCTGGAACAATGAAGAATATGAGGGGGCCAGATACAGGATCCTGGGTCTGGATTACAATATGCTTAAGAATATCACTGATGTTTTCTCTCCCATGGTATATCATGGACGAATGGGAAGATCTCCTGAATGGGTAAAGGAAAATATTGAGTGGTTCTGCAGTGCCGTTCAGCCAAAATCAGATTCATATCCGAAAGTATGGCCGATAGTTCAGGCTTATGATGATCCCTCCAGGATATCTCCTGAAGAGTTTGAAGCAGTCCTGAGATATGGTTCCGGCTCCTGTTCAACAGGAATTATGATGTTCACAAGCAATGCTGTTGCTGAAAGTCCTGAAAAGACAGAAACCATGAAGAAAGTATATTCCGGGTTGATATATAAGGAAAAAGTAGACGAGAGGCCCCGGCAAAGATGATTTAGCCGCAAAGGAAAGGAACCTGAGGCAGAAGATCATTGAGAAGCCTTTAAAATCCTGTTATCGATATAAAAGAAATTCATACTAATTATGCCTCTGAAATGAAAAAGATATTGTATTTATTAGTCTTAATGGCAGGCAGTTCGATACTATCCGGTCAGAATCCCGACAGTATCTGGGTTGTGAATAATTACAAGAAAACTGAGTGTCAGATCCCTATGCGGGACGGGGTCAGACTATTTACTTCCATTTATATACCGGATGACAATTCGGAAAAGCATCCCATACTTATAACAAGGACTCCATATTCATGTGCACCTTATGGTGAAAAGATGGATGCAGCTTACTGGCATTCGTATCTTAAGTACTATCTCAGGGAAGGATATATTATGGTGAAGCAGGATGTACGGGGAAGGTGGATGAGTGAAGGTGAATTTATTGATATAAGGCCTTTTAATCCGGACAAGAAGACAGATAAGGATACTGATGAGGCAAGCGACACTTATGATACAATTGAATGGTTATTGAAAAACATACCGGGAAATAACGGGAAGGTTGGGGTTTTTGGGATTTCTTATCCCGGTTTCTATTCGACAATGGCAGCAGCAAGCAATCATCCCGCGCTTGTTGCGGTCAGTCCCCAGGCACCGGTAACAAACTGGTTTATAGGTGATGACTTTCATCACAATGGTGCTTTATTCCTCCTGGATGCTTTTAGTTTTTATCCGGCCATGGGCAGAGGTTTTGGTTTACCGCATCCATATCCGACGACAGTTGCTCCCGCGACTATTGATATTCCTGTAAGGGATAATTATAAATTCTATCTGGAAACAGGTCCTTTACCTTTTTTTGCAAAATTAGCCGGTGACTCTGTCCGTTTCTGGAAAGATCTATATGCACATCCTGACTATGATTCGTGGTGGAAAGCCCGTGACGCCAGAAATGCAACAAAAAACCTGAACCCTGCAATGTTATGGGTCGGTGGATTATTTGATGCGGAAGATAACTGGGGTGCATGGAATTCTTATAAAGCGGCAGAGCAGTATAATCAGGGCAAAGAGTTCAACAGACTTGTCATGGGTCCCTGGTATCATACCCAATGGGCAAACCGTGACGGAACTCATCTTGGCAATATCAGATTCGGCAGTAATACATCTCTATGGTATCAGCAAAATATTGAGATCCCTTTTTTCAACTATTTTCTCAAAGGTAAAGGCAGTGTAATGAAAATAGCAGAAGCCACAATTTTTATTACAGGTGCCAATGAATGGAGACAGTATGAGCAATGGCCTCCGGCAGATAAGAAGGATAAGATACTTTATCTGAAGGAGAAGGGTGAACTTGACTGGACAGCTCCCGAAAATAAAACCGGTTTCAGTGAATATATAAGTGATCCGGCAAAACCAGTTCCCTATACTGAGGATGTTCATTTTAACAGAACGAGGGAATATATGATTGATGACCAGCGTTTTGCCGGACGCCGCCCTGATGTTCTGACCTTTAAAACAGCTGTCCTGAATGAAGATATTACCGTTACGGGTTTGGTTACGGCAGATCTTCTTGCTTCAATTTCAACCACAGATGCAGATTTTATAGTAAAACTGATCGATGTGTTTCCTGACGATCTTTCCTATAATGAAGTGGATATATATTCTGACAGTGATCCTGTTAATACTTACCCCATGGGAGGTTATGAAATGCTGGTACATGGAGAGGTATTCAGAGGAAGGTACAGAAAAAGTTTTGAAAATCCCCAACCTTTCATCCCGGACAGGACAGAACGTGTAAAATACGATATCGGAGATGTGGCCCATACTTTTAAGAAAGGTCACAGGATAATGGTACAGATTCAAAGTACCTGGTTCCCTCTGGTTGACAGAAATCCTCAGAAGTTTGTGAATATATATGAAGCATCTGAAAGCGATTTCCAGAGATCTGTCATTCGCATCCGGCACGATAGAAAAAATCCCAGCAGGATCATCCTGCCTGTATCAGGGAGCCGCTAAGCTGTCTTCACCAGTCAATACCTGGGCAGTGAATAACCGTTTTGGTATACCGGAGTGATAAGGTTGTTTGCCGTCTTTGTGGTAAAATTCTGTTTGTCGTTGTTCCAGAATACTTTTTCACCGGTACGGAAGGCAACGTTGCCCATCTGTGCCACCAAAGCCACATTACGGCCTATGTTGATGTCGGCATTCAGTTTCTGCGGAGTATTGTTCTTTATACAGTCAAGGTGGTTCCGTACATGAAGGTCGAGCCCGACTCCGACATTTTTCTGTAGTGGGACTGCTTCAATCTTTTGTTTTTCCGGAAATACTTCCCATCCCTTACGATCAAGTACAAGAGTGCCGTTTTCACCTGTATATGCCATTCCATGAGGCCGCTGCCAGTTGCCAAGTCCTATACCTATGGAATGTTCCCAGGTCATTGTGAAATCCTTGAAGTCATATACTGCAGTCATGGTATCCGGAGTCACCATTGCATCATCGGGGAATGCATATTTCCCACCTATTGCCATCACTGACAGCGGAACAGACTTATTCATTCCGTAAAGGATATAATCAATAAGATGAACACCCCAGTCGGTCATAACTCCGCCTGCATATTCCCAGAACCAGCGCCACGACTGGTGGAAATGATTTTTGTTGAAAGGTCTTTTTGGTGCAGGGCCGAGCCATTTATCATAATCAACCCCTTCAGGAACGGGTGTATTTGGGACTTTGGGGACTGCACCTTTCCAGTCGACGAATGACCATGCTTTGCAGGCTCTTATACGTCCAAGCTTTCCTGTTTTGAGGTAATTGATTGCATCAACAAAATGAGGCTGACTTCTCTGCCATTGTCCGACCTGAACTAATTTGCGATGCTTTTTTACTGCATTTACCATGATGTTGATCTCGGCGATCGAATTCCCTATGGGTTTTTCAACATAGACGTGTTTGCCGGCTTCAAGTGCGTCACATAACATAAGACAGTGCCAGTGGTCGGGAGTACCGATTATTACTATATCAATATCCTTATTCTCAAGCATATTACGGTAATCGACATAGAGTTTGGGCTTCGGACGTCCCATTTTAATTATTTCATCTGTACGTTTGTACATTACATTCCTGTCAACATCAGAAATTGCTGTACATTCAACTTCAGGGTTCTTCAGAAACGACGCAAGATCACTCCATCCCATACTATTGCCGCCAATAAGAGCTACTCTTATTTTATCGGAAGGAGCAACGCTTCTTCCCGTCCCCGAAAATACTTCAACGGGAAGTACTGATCCTGCTGCCAGTACCGATGCTGTTTTTATGAAATTTCTTCTTGTAGAGGTCATAATTATGAGAATTACTAAAATAACCGGCAATTTAATATTTATATTGTTCAATTATCATACCATTCTGTTAAAAATCCTGAAATAAGACAGGCTCAGTTCTTCCGGTTCTCTATCTCTGAACCAATAAAATATATATCAGATTGTTATTGTAAATGGTTATACAAGAGTGATATAACAATTATTCGATAATCAGTTTTAGGAATTTTAATGAAATTCCCATGAATTGTTAACTTTACTTATAAATCAAATCAAATGTAATGAAAACCATGAAAACCTTAATTTCTGCTGTTCTCAGTATACTTTTTACTGTAGCTGCTTTTCCGCAGATTCAGAATATGGACAGTCCCATACCTCCTGATCCTGCCATTAAAACGGGAAAGCTGGATAATGGGATAACATATTATATAAAATACAATAAGAAACCGGAGCACAGAATGGAAATGAGGCTTGCAGTGAATGCCGGTTCAATATGTGAAACTGATGGTCAGCAGGGTCTTGCACATTTTGTTGAGCATATGTGCTTTAATGGCACAAAAAATTTCCCGAGTAACCGGATCGTAGATATGCTTGAAGAGATGGGGATGAAATTCGGAGCAGAGATCAATGCATATACCGGATTCGATCAGACAGTTTATATGTTGAAAGTTCCGACAGATAAAGCTGAAACGATAAACACGGGTTTTCAGGTTCTTGAAGACTGGGCACACCAGGTAAGCATGGAAGAATCGGAAATTGATAAGGAGAGAGGAGTTATTGTTGAGGAATGGCGGCTGGGACTTGGTGCTGAGGACCGTATGATGCAGAAATATATTCCCGTCCTTTTAAAAGGATCAAAATATGCCGAAAGGCTTCCAATCGGTAAGATAGATGTGATAAAATCTTTCCCCTATGATACTTTGCGAAGTTTCTACAAAACATGGTACAGGCCCGATCTGATGGCAGTAGTGGTTGTCGGCGACATAGATACAAAGCTTGCAGAAGAGAAGATCAGAGAACATTTCGGGCGTATTCCGAAAAAGGAAAATCCGAAACCAAGAATGGAATTCACGGTTCCTGAAAATACCGATCCGCTGATAAGTGTTGTCACAGATAAGGAAGCATCGGGTTTTGTTGCACAGATAATGTTCAAGCAGCCTAAAGCTAATTCTGTTACATATAATGATTACCGTAACAGCCAGATGAGGTCCTTATATACAAATATGTTCAATACCAGGATTCAGGAATTAGCTCAGAAGCCCGATGCTCCGTTCGTTTACGCCGTTGGAGGTTACGGATCTTTTATCGGCCGGTCAGTAGATGTATTTTCATTAGCAGTTGCAGCAAAAGAAAACCAGATCGATAAAAGTATCGAGCTCATTCTTTCTGAAAATGAAAAAGTACGTCAGTTTGGCTTTAATGCTTCCGAGCTTGAAAGAGAAAAGAAGAATATTCTTTCAGCTTATGAACAGGGTGCAAAAGAGGCTGACAAGACCGTATCATCGACTTTTGCAGATGAATTCATAAGGAATTACATGACCCGTGAATGTATTCCGGGTTACCAGAAGGAATATGAGATGGTTAAAGAGCTTCTCCCCGGAATTACGGTAGAGGAAATCAACAAAATGGGACAGTCATGGATCACCGGGACTAATATTATCGCACTGATTACTGCCCAGGAAAAGGAAGGAGTAATGGTCCCGACCCAACAGGATGTCGCAGAATTAATTAAAGCATCAGGTTCAAAGAAAGTCGAAGCATATGTCGACAAAGTTCCGGATACTCCGCTATTAGCTGAACAACCTGTGCCTTCTCCTGTCATAAAGAAAATCACCGACAGTGATTTCGGATTTACCGAATTGCAGTTTGGCAACGGGGTCAGGATGATATTAAAGCCAACGGATTTCAAGAACGATCAGATACTTGTTTCATCTTTCAGTCCGGGAGGACTTTCCCTTTATCCCGACCAGGATGTTCTGACAGCAACCCTTGCTCCCACGGTTATTGTTCAGAGCGGACTGGGGGATTATAACATGACTGATCTGCAAAAGAAACTTTCAGGTATAACTGCATCACTTTCACCTTATATCAATGAGCTTAGTGAAGGAGTCAGGGGCAGCTGTTCTCCCAAAGATCTTGAAACAATGTTACAGCTTAATTATCTGTATTTTACCAGGATCAGGCGGGACGATGATGCATTTAATTCTTTTAGATCCCGGTTAAAAAACCAGA
>CAYQZL010000046.1:0-15638 GCA_964421975.1 uncultured Rikenellaceae bacterium | reverse complement strand
AGACCGATGAGGGCTGTTCCGCTTATGATATTTTCCGATACTTTGTCAAAAATTGTTTCAAAGAACAATCCAAGAGTTATTGCATTACCAACTGAAGCTCAGGTTGACCAGATAAACCCTGACAGACTTATTGAAATATTCAAAGACCGTTTTTCAGATGCCAGCGATTTTACATATGTAATGGTTGGAAATTTTATGGTGGATGAAATCATTCCTTTGCTGGAAAAATACATTGGAGGGCTTCCTTCTATAAAGCGTAAAGAGAGCTGGAGAGATGTATCACCTGAATTTCCGGAAGGGAAAGTTGTTGTTGATGTACCAAAGAACTCCGAACAGCAAAGTCGTGTTGCTATGGTCTGGGAAGATGATTTCAGGTGGAAATCCGGAGACAGGATAGGATTCTCAATGCTGATGAGTATCCTGGGAATAAAATTAAGAGAATCGATGCGGGAAGATCAGGGAGGTGTTTATGGTGTAAGTATCTCAGGAAGTCCGGAAAAATTACCGGAACCAAAATTTTCAATTGTATCACAATGGGGTTGCGATCCTGAAAGAATTGAAATTCTTACTCAAACGGTTCTTGATGAAATGAATAAAATTAAGACCGAAGGTCCTGAAGATACTGATATGAATAAAGTAAAAGAAACATTTATCCGTGAACGTGAAACGCAGATCAGGGAAAATACTTTCTGGTTATCATATCTTCAGAATCATTACCAGTATGGATCGAAGATCCTTTCCCTGGATGAATACAAGGAGTTGATTAATTCGATGACAGCAAAAAATATAAAGGCTGTTGCAAAGAGGTATCTCGATACTGAGAATTATGTCAGAGTGGCTCTGACACCCTTGCCGGATCTTCAGTTAAAATAAAACATTATCAGAATAATCCGTGCAGTTCAGCGTTGATCTTATCGATCACTTCGCTGAGATGGTCTTTATTTGTCGGGAAATCATAATGATCGGCTTCAACAATCAGCATTCTGCCAAGATTGTAAGTTTCAATCCATGCCTCATACCTTTCATTGAGTCTTTTCAGGTAATCAATCCTGATGGAACTCTCATATTCACGGCCTCTTTTCTGTATCTGGTTTACCAGTGTGGGAACAGATGCTCTCAGGTAAAGAAGGAGATCCGGCGGCTCGATCAATGAGCTCATCATTTTAAAAAGGGTGGAATAATTCTCAAAGTCCCTCGTAGACATAAGTCCCATGGAGTGAAGGTTCGGTGCGAATATATAGGCATCCTCGTAAATGGTCCTGTCCTGAATGATCGTTTTATCAGATTTCTTGATCTGAATGATCTGACTGAACCGGGAATTAAGGAAATAGATCTGAAGGTTAAATGACCATCTGAGCATATCCTCATAAAAATCGTTAAGATAAGGATTGTCATCAACATCCTCATAATGAGGGGTCCAACCATAATGTTTTGCAAGCAGTCCTGCCAGAGTGGTCTTTCCCGACCCAATATTTCCCGCGATAGCAATATGCATAATTGACTTTGTTTAGGCTTGTAAAAATATTAAAAAAATAAATGATTAAAGAAATTTATAAAGCTCTTCTATATACTCCCTGTCATTGGATAAGCGGGGAACTTTATTCTGCCCGCCAAGTTTGTTTTTTGATTTCATCCATTTATGAAAGGTCCCCTTCGGAACTGATTTTATTAGCGGCATTACCAGATTAATGTCCCTGTATCTTTTTGCTTCATAATCGGAATTCACTGATTTAAGTGTGTCATCCAGTATTCTGGTAAAAATGCTGATATCAGAAGGTTCTTTTTCAAATTCAATGATCCACTCATGTGAACCTAAGGAAGAGGTACTCATATAAACCGGACCTGCAGTATATTCTGAGATTATTGCACCTGTTGATTCACAGGCTGTCTCCAGTGCTTTTTCAGCATTTTCCTGTATTACCTCTTCGCCAAAGGCATTTATGAAATATTTTGTTCTGCCCGAGATACGTATACGGTGTGGTTTAAGGCTTGTAAATACCACTGTATCTCCCATTACATATCTCCATAAACCACCGTTTGTCGAAATAACGATCACATAACTGATACCCTTTTCAACCTCCCCGATGCTGTACGCCCTGGCACCGGGATCTTTGAACTTACCGGCAGGAATGAATTCATAGTATATTCCATAATCGAGCATCAGGAGCATATCATTTGAAGAAAGATCGTCCTGTATTGCAAAAAAACCTTCCGATGCATTATAAGTTTCCATATAATGCATTTGATTACCCGGTATAAGTATCCTGTATATTTCACGGTAAGGAGAAAAGCTTATTCCTCCGTGAAAAAAAACCTCAAGATTTGGCCATACTTCCGTAAGATATGATTTACCGGTGTAATTCAATATATATTTTATCAGGCTCAGATACCATGATGGTGTCCCCGAGAAATTCGTAACATTCTGACCGATTGTTGATTTAGTTATCAGCTCAAGTTTTTTCTCAAAATCATCCTTAAGTGCGATCTTTTTCCCCGGGGTCCTTACGATCTCTGCATAAAAAGGAGTGTTCTCGATCATAATGGCAGACAGGTCGCCGCATAATGCTTTGCTTCCGAACTGATCTATACGGTGGCTTCCTCCCAGGGTAAGTGCCTTCCCGTGAAAGATACGGGAGGAAGGATTATTTCTGAAATAGATTGCCAGGATATCTTTGACTGCACGATATTGAGTATCAAAAAGAGCTTCATGGCTCATCGGGATGAACTTGCTTTTCGTTGATGTCGTTCCTGACGATCTGGCAAACCACTTTATTTTTCCTGGCCATAAAAGATCCTGTTCACCATTGCCCAGCCGTTCAACATAGGGCAAAAGGTCATCATATGTCTGAAGAGGCAATCTTTCCCTGAAGTCTTTTACAGATTTAACAGATGGGAATTCATATTTTTTCCCCCACTCAGTGTTTGAAGCAGTCCTGACAAGATTGCAAAAGGTATTTTGTTGTATTTCAGCAGGATATTGCTCAAAACGATCTATCTCTTTCAAGCGCCGCGAGTAAAACAAACTGAATATTGCCGATATAAGCGACATTTGTGATATTGGTCAGGGAATAAAGATAGTTAAATTCATTATCACAATTTTTCAAAGTATAAAAACCTGCCGCAGTACCTCAAGTGAATTGATCCTTTTAAGTCCGGGCAGATGAAGAGCGAAATAGTTGACAATAATATCAAGTACTTCATTTCTCCGGGAACCGGTCATTATTATGTTTTTTGTTTTTTCGGGCGATGAGGAGAACAGCGCTGCAAGGATCTCCGATACCTCAGGATTGGCAAAGTGCCTGTGTTCGGGAGGATAATTAATAAATCTCCCGTTAAGCATATCGAAATATTTCTTAGCCCCCGTAATTTCTGCTGCAGGCTCAAATCCCAGAAAGCCAGTCAGCCTGGCCATAAATGCCAGATGAAAATTGGCATCTGATTCACCGGACTCATTAAAATATCTAACAGAATTTTCAATGAATTGATATAAAGGCTCATTAGGACTTTCTTCGCGGAGAACGGAAGTGAGCACTTCTCCCAGGAATATGGCTACCGAACACTTTTTTATGTTCGACCATATTTCAACCGGGGAGTAAACAGACGAGAAATCCTTAATTGTATGTATTTCCCTTGTATCTTTATAATAGAATGAAAGATCGAGAACAGACAAAGGCTGAAAGAGCGCTTTATTCCTGCCGGATTTTCGGTTCCCGAATCCTCTTACAAGACAGGACAGCCTTCCATATTTACTCGTAAAAAACTGTACAATGATCCCTGAATCGGAATATTTTATCTGATGAAGCACTATTGCTCTGGTTGATTCTATCATCAGTCAGTTCATTTGTTCAAAATTATAATAATTTGCTGATTCCGGTTATTGAATAGTGATACCGTAATTACTATATTTGTTCTTCAACCTACTGTCTGATGATTGCTAAAAATAATGAGGAACTCGTAAAGAGGATTGCAAGGCTGGCACGTCAAAACAAAGAGCTTGAGGAACAGCTTAAAGTCCTGCAGAAAAAAAATGAACAGCTTTCACGGGAAAATGACAAGCTTAAAGCCTGTCATGAAAAATTATATCCGGGAGATATAACTGCAGGTAAGATTGCCTTAAAAAGAGAAAAGTCGCTTAAATTCGATATGGCGACAGTCCTGTTCTCAGAGATACATACAAGTTCCATAATGTCGGAAGGAACCGATTCAGCCCTTTTAATGGATGAACTTGACGAGATACTTTTCGAATTCGATCAGATTGCTTCGAGGTTTAATATTGAAAAGATAAAGACAATTGGAGACACCTTCATGTGTGCCGGAGGAATTCCTGTTAAGAACATCACAAATCCTGTTGATGTAGTGATGGCTGCAATTGAAATGCGGAGTTTTCTTTCCGATTTTGAACAGAAAAAAAGGACGGGAGGGGAGAGATTATGGGAGTTTAAGATCGGGATTCACACAGGATCTGTCACTGCGGCAATAACCGGGAGAAAAAAGATAAATTATGATATTAAGGGTGATACGGTCAACACTGCCAGCCGTCTCGAAACGATATCGGAAAACTGGATGATACTGATCTCGGTTATGACTTATGAACTGGTAAAGGAGTTTTTCGATTGTGAGTATTTTGGAAAGCTGCCTGTGAAGTACAAGGGTGATCTTCAGTTATACAGGGTAAAAGGGCTTAAACGGGAATTTGCTGTTGACGGGAAAAGGATTTTACCCAATGATGCCTTCAGGATTAAATTCGGGCTCATACAGTTTACAGATATCCAGGAAATAATTCTCGACAAGCTTGAGAGGGAGCTTCCGGATTTTCTGTACTATCATAATGTTAAACATACTGTCGATGTGGTCACGGAAGTTGAGCTTATCGGGTGGGCCGAAGGTTGTTCGGATGAAGAGATACTTATCCTGAAAACAGCTGCTTTGTTTCATGATGTGGGGCATACAGTTGCATATGACGATCATGAATATCAGAGTACTCTTATTGCAAGGGAAATGTTGCCGCAATTCAATTATACAGCGGAGCAGATTGACAGAATTTGCTCTGTAATAATGTCAACCAGATTGCCACCGAAACCGGGGAATCTGCTTGAACAGATAATCTGTGATTCAGATCTTGATTATCTCGGCCGAAGTGATTTTATTCCTGTATCAAATACTCTGTTTGAAGAGTTGAAAGCCCGGAATAAAATGGGATCACTGAATGACTGGAACAAGCTTCAGGTAAAGTTCATATCGGGGCATCAGTATTTTACGAAAACGGCAAGAAAGCTGAGAGAAGTTAACAAGCAGCTTCAGATAAAGAGAATACAGAGTCTGATCAGCTGATATATGCTTAATTAATAACGAGAACTTTAATAACACACGATTGAGAGCCATCGGTTGATGCGCAGAAAACAAGGTATACTCCTGTTGCGACGCGCTTCCCGTTATAGGTTTTAAGATCCCATGAAGCCATTCCCCCGTCAGAAATGGTTTTGTATACAAGATTCCCGCTTATATCAGTGATGCTTATTCTTGTTTCTCTCAGCAATCCTGTAACTGTGAGGTTCCCCTGAAAATCTTCCCTGACCGGATTAGGGAAAGCATATACATCTGTAAATTCATCGGATCCGGAAGTTGAATTGCCACGGAAGGATTGTATGCCTTTTGATGTTACGAACCAGACTTCACCTGTTTTTCCATCAATACTTATGCTTATTATGGAATTTGACAGCAGAGGACTGTTTAATTCATTAAAATTTTCAATTTGAGTAGTCCCGTCTGCTGACACAAGGTAGACGCCTGAACCGGATGTCCCGAGCCACTTCCTGTTAGATCCGTCAACAGCTATCGATGTAATCGATTCGGTTCCGAGAAGATAATCTGCCAGACCTGACCCGTCATTACGTGGGATCTTGATACGATATGCCTTCAGGTCGGAACTGAAAATCCTTTCAGGACTGTAATAAACGAGTGGTCCCTGGTCGCTGCCGATCCAGATATTTTCGTCAAGATCTTCTGCTATGCAAAAAAGTGATGAAAATACCTTATTCTCTGAATCTGTTATTAATATCTTCTTGTGAATGTCATCTCCGGATAGCTCTGGTGTGTCGTTGTCATCAAGAAGAAAAAGACCATATCCACGGGGAAGAAGTAGCCATTTATGTCCCGTTTTTGTGATTAAAAGATCTCCTACAGTGTAAACATCAGCAGAAGCAGGATTTACTATCCAGGTTCCGTCAGGTTTTAAGACTTTTAATGTACTGGTGACTTCCGCCTGAGCAAGCCAGAGATACCCGTTTTTGTCATAAGCCATACCGCATATCCTTACATATGGTTTCCCTGGTATTATGTTCTGTAGGGGAGAATTGGCATCAGTGTAATTCTTAACAAGTTGATTATCCCTGTACTCAAGTAATCCTGTTCCCCAGGTTGAAACAAAGAAATGATTTCTGTTGGCAGGATCAAAGACCACTCTCATTGCATCAATATTTTCAGCAGAGGTGATAAGATCCCATGAATTACTCTCATTTACTGATACATAAAATGGTTTCCACAGATTGTTCCATGATGCATTTACTCCACCTCCGCATATTATTGTTTTTCCATCGTATGAATTAATGCTTATTGCTTCATTCGAAAATGGTCCCGGAAGAGTCAGTACAGACAGTTCATTCATATTTTTATAACGTATCAGACCGGAAACCCTGTCGGCAATCCACAGATCATTATCTGCTAAAACCATTGATATATCCGGATTCCCAAAAGGATAAGATGAGACTTTTTTTATCAGTTGTCCTTCGGAAGAATAATACCTTGCCGAGCTGCCTGAAGCCACTGTAAAACCATCAGCACCAGGATCAAGAGACTCATTAAAAACCCCGGATTCAAATGAGAAAAGGCTGCATGTTGTTCCTATAACATATAATGAATCACCTTCAAAATTCTCACCCGACCTGTTCACATAAAGCCGGGTACCTGAAAACAGAACGGAATTGTAGTTACCATCCGGATCCGGCAGTCTCTTTTCTGACGACCAGTTCCCTGAATATGACAGTCCCTGCGATGAACTGTTTGCATAAAATAATCCCATATCAGTTGCTGCATATACATTGCCGTTCCCGAATGAAATATCCCAGACCTCGGCAGTCCGGTAACTGTCTCCCGGTTTCCAGGTATCATATATTTCTCTCTTTTGCAGGTCGATAATAACGATACCGAAGCTGCACGCCAGATATGCATATTTCCCGTTTGTCCTGATACGGTTTATTTCTTTCTTGCCGGGGATGTACTTATTTGTCATGTCAGGAACATTATAAATGCTCTTATCTGACACAAGGTCCAGGTTTGTACTTAAATAACCGATTACCAAAGTGTTATATTCCTCCGACCAGGCTATGGTGCTTATACCTGTTTCTGTAAGGCCATTGATCCTTGATAATTTACGCAGTTCGTCAAATTCTCTGTTATAAACCAGTAATGATGATCCTGTTGAGGCATATACTTCCTTTGAACCGAGAGCAAGCTTCTCTGCCCTGTCATAAATCAGATGATCGCTCCATGTCCCCACAGGTGTCTGAGAGTATAAACAGACATAAAGAAACCTTAGGCATATCAGCATTGCAGCTTTTCTCATCAAATGTTCTTTATATGACATTTTCCCTGCCAGGCCGGTTAATACTATCAAGAAATGACCTTAATTTTTCAAATGCCCGTGCCCTGTGCGATATTTTGTTCTTCTCATCAAGGGTCATCTCCGCGAAAGTCCGTGATCCCCCCTCCGGGATAAATACCGGATCATATCCGAATCCGTCTGTCCCCCTCCTCCCGCTTATTATCCTTCCTTCAACAATACCTTCAAATATATACTCCTTACCTTCGATTATAAGTGCTATCACAGTCCTGAACCTTGCATCTCTGTTTTCCGATTTACCCATCAGTAAAAGCACCTTATCAATATTTGCATCAGAGCTTTTGTTCTCTCCCGCAAAACGGGCGGATTTAACACCGGGAAGACCGTTAAGTATATCTATCTCCAGTCCTGTGTCATCAGCAAAAACACTTCGGTTGAATTTTTTAAATATATAACGGGCTTTGTGAAGAGCATTACCTTCAAGTGTAGGTTCATCTTCAGGTATTTCTTCAATTATATTTAAATCATTAAGACTCAGAAGTTTGAAGCTTGTGCCAAGAATATTTCTTATCTCTCTGGTCTTGTTTTCATTGTTTGTGGCAAAGATGATTTCCATAAAAGCTCATGTCATTCAGGATCAAAAATACTGAAAATTGAGCTTTCCTTTTGACTGAAAGTGATTAAGTATTACTTTTGGAATGATATATTTCAACAATTTTATGGTTTTCTGCAGGAGTCTGAAAACAATTCTAATTATATCATTGATAATTCCGGTCTTATATTTAGACGGTTATGCAATGACCTTTGAAGATATTCCGGTACTCAGAGGGATAGTTATAAACGGTGATTCGCTCCTGAGTATTCCTGTTAATGGCCAGGTAAGGCCTGAAATAAAAGTAAACAGGAAATTCAATAATATCAGTTTTGAGCTTGAAGAGTCTGATTCACTTATTTATATGTTTTTTCTTGAAGGCTTTGACCGGAACTGGAGTCAGTGGTCCCGTTATGGATTCAAGGAATATACAAATCTTCCGGCCGGGAAATACAAATTCAGGGTAAGATATACGGATCTGAAAACCACAGGAGGAGAAGAGCATCTGGCTGATCTTAAAATATTACCGGTCTGGTATTTTTCTCCTCTGGCTTTTATTATATATACGATACTTACCGGGCTTATAATCTGGACTATATATTCATTTTTGAACCTGCGGTTTGCGAGGACGCAGTACATGCTTGAGCAGATAATCAGCAAAAGGACCGAAGACCTGATAATTGAAAAAGAAAAAACTGAAGATCTTCTGGCCAATGTTTTGCCAAAGAACACTGCAAGTGAGATAATGGAGACCGGGAAAGCTGCAAAGGTTAAATATAATTTTGTTACGGTCCTTTTTTCGGATATCCAGGGATTTACAAAGCTGGCGGAAGAAATGAATCCGGAACTTCTGATCGATGAGCTTGACAGGTTTTTCTTTTATTTTGATTCGGTTGTAGAGAAGCTTGGAATCGAAAAGATAAAAACCATTGGCGACGCTTATATGTGTGCGGGGGGAATTCCTGAAAAAAACAGAACAAATCCTGTGGAGGTTGTTCTTGCCGCTCTTGAGATGCAGGCTTATATGACAAGGCTTAAAGAGGCTTCCATGAGCGGAGGGATGAAGTTGTGGGATATCAGGATAGGTATTCACACCGGAACAGTTGTTGCAGGAGTGGTCGGACACAAAAAGCTTTCCTATGACATATGGGGTGATACTGTTAATACGGCAAGCAGGATGGAATCTTCGGGCGAGGCAGGGAAAATAAATATTTCCGGAACAACCTGCGAATTTGTGAAAGATTTCTTCATTTGTGAATACCGTGGTAAAATGCCTGTGAAATACAAGGGTGAGATCGACATGTATTTCATTGACGGTATAATTCCGGAACTTAGAAATGAAGAGGGCAGGCCAAACAACAAATTCCTTTTGAAGATGAGGCTGATAAAGCTACCTGATATTGAGGAGACAATAATCAAAATGTTTGATGATGAAGCTCCACCAAATTTGTATTTTCATAACTCAATACTGGTCAAAAATATAAGTAACCAGGCAGAACTGCTCTCGAGAGCAGAAAATCTTACGGATGAAGATTTCCTGAGACTGAAGCTTGCAGCTCTGTTCCTTTTCACCGGGTATATTTCAGATTATGATTATGAAAAACATACGGAAGCTTCACTTTTGACTGTTGAAGAATTGCTTCCACGTTATGGTTTCGACCGCCGGGATGTGGATGAAGTAAAAAGACTTATCATAAATTCTTTTGAAAACAAGTATGAATCTTTCTCTGACGATATCCTTCATGATGCTAGGTATGATTATCTTGGAAGGATTGATTTTATAAAACTTACTGATAAACTTCTGAAAGAAGAGACTGAATACGGTAAAATACACACAAGGGAAGAATGGCTGCACATACAGGAGAACCTTCTTGCAGAACATGATTTCAGGACAGAAAAAGCAAGGGTACTTCGTTCTATACCTGTTCAGGATCAGGTTGCTGCATTGCGGAAGCATTATTCTTAGTACGGAATATTAGGGCAAAAAACTGATAATTTATTTTTATAATGTACTTTTACGGCAGAATAATATTGATCATTAATGGAAAAATTTGACTGGAAAAATCTGCATTTCGGCTATATAAAAACCGATTATAATATTCGTTATTACTACAGGGATGGCAAATGGAGTAAACCGGAAGTATCAGATTCTGAATACCTGAATATTCATATAGCTGCAACCGGACTTCATTACGGGCAGGAAGCCTTTGAAGGATTAAAGGCCTATATGGGAAAAGACGGAAAGATAAGGCTTTTCCGCTGGCAGGAAAATGCAAAAAGAATGATCTTATCTGCCGAAGGGATAAAAATGGCCACTGTCCCCATGGAATTATTCAGGGATGCAATTTTTCAGGCAGTTAAGCTTAATAAGCATTTTGTTCCTCCCCATGGTACCGGGGCGACTTTATATATAAGACCGTTATTATTTGGAAGCGGTGCTGAAGTTGGTGTCAAACCTTCACTGGAATATACATTTTTAGTTTTTGTCACTCCTGTTGGTCCTTATTTCAGGGAAGGGATCAAACCTGTTAATATGATGATCTGCAGGGATGTTGACAGAGCTGCTCCTCTGGGAACCGGTACCTTCAAGGTGGGTGGCAACTATGCTGCAAGCCTTCGTGCATTGATAGCTGCTAAGGAAGGAGGCTATTCCAGTGCAATATTCCTTGATGCCAGAGAAAAGAAATATATTGACGAATGCGGTCCGGCAAATTTTTACGGTATTAAAGGTGATAAATACGTAACCCCGAAATCGAATTCAATCCTGAACTCAATAACAAATATGAGCCTGATTGAAATAGCTGCATCAATCGGAATGAAAACAGAAAGAAGACGTATTCCGGTAGGAGAACTTTCTACATTCTCAGAAGCCGGTGCCTGTGGAACTGCAGCTGTTATTACACCCATTGCCAAAATAGTTGATCCGGATAAAAATATGGTATATGAATATTGTAATGACGGGAAACCGGGTCCGGTAACCATGAAATTGTACAATAAGCTTGTAGCCATTCAGAATGGCGATGAACCGGATGAATTCGGCTGGATCACTATAGTGGATTAATGACTATGGACTTACAGAATGATTGCCCACCCTCACAACATGCATATGATCGTATTATGCCTGGGAAAATGCAAAAGGGCTGTGCATCTGATGATACTTATAATCAGTATTATGTTATAGATGAAGAATAACAGAACAGAGCTTTCCAAAACAAAATTACGCAGTTCATATCTGACACTTGTTGTCAGCGTTTCTCTTGTTCTGTTTCTTCTTGGTATACTTGGACTTGTCCTTATAAATGCAAAAGGACTTTCAGATTATTTCCGTGAGAGCCTGTCATTCTGGGTAATGCTGGATGACGGTGCAAAAGAGGCTGATATACGGCTCCTTCAGAAAGACCTTGATGCAAAAACATATGTAAAATCAACTGAATATGTCTCAAAGGAGGAAGCTGCGATAAAAATGAAAGAAGAACTGGGCGAGGATTTTATAAGCTTCCTCGGTGATAATCCTCTTCCTCCCTCAATTGATGTTTATCTGGTATCCGAATACACCAGCCCTGACAGCGTTGCCAAAATAGAGAAGTATATACTCGAATACCCCTTTGTAAAAGAAGTATATTATCAGGAATCACTTCTGTATCTTATTAATGAAAATGTAAATAAAATAAGTCTTTTCCTCCTTGTGATAAGTCTATTTCTGTTTCTGATTGCACTGACAATCATTAATAATACTATCAGGCTTTCGATTTATTCAAAAAGATTTCTCATAAGGACCATGCAGCTTGTGGGAGCTACCCGCTCATTTATCCGGAAACCTTTTATTGTACAAAGTGCATTCCATGGATTCCTTGCTGCTCTTACAGCAATGTTATTGCTTATGGGTCTTCTCTATCTGATTGAAAAAGAATTTTTTCTCATGTTCACCTTTGAGAATACCTATCTCCTTATTTTACTCGGAATGGCATTAATCATCATCGGGATCACTATAAATATGGTTTCAACTTATTTTTCGGTTAACCGTTATCTGAGTATTTCTGAAGATAAACTATATTATTAATTATATGGCTGCAAAAAAGGATGAAAAAGAAAAGCTGAATTTTGCCCTTGGCCCTGAAAATTACAAACTGCTGGCTATTGGGTTCGGTATCATAGTTCTGGGATTTATTCTTATGCTCGGCGGAAGATCAGAGAATCCTGCGGAATTCAGTGAGGATATTTTCAGCTTCAGGCGTATCACACTTGCCCCTATTGTTGTTCTGGCCGGATTTATTTTTGAGATCTGGGCTATCATGAAAAAGCCAAAAGGAAAGTGACTAAAATGAACTAAAGTGAAAAGTGACTAAAGTTTATATTTATCCAGTCACTTTAGTCACTCTGGTCACTTATAACTTTATTTATTATGAATTGGTTAGAAGCAATCATACTGGGAATCGTACAAGGTCTGACTGAATTTTTGCCGGTAAGCAGTTCCGGACATCTTGAAATAGCGAAAGCACTTACCGGAGTGGATCCTGAATCAAGCTTTTATTTTACCGTCGCAGTTCATGGAGCAACTGTTCTTAGTACAATTGTGGTATTCCACAAAGAACTGGTTTCTCTTTTTAAGGGATTCTTCAAATTCAGAATGAACGAAGAGACTTCTTATATTTTCAGGATTCTTATTTCAATGATCCCGGTCGGTTTTGTCGGACTGCTTTTTAAAGATCAGGTTGAAGCTCTGTTTAACGGTAATCTTGTATTTGTGGGAATGATGCTTCTTATAACATCTTCCCTGCTTGCATTTGCTCATTTTATAAGAAAACGGGACCGCCAGATCGGTTATCTTGATGCGCTGATAATTGGTATTGCACAGGCACTGGCAGTAATTCCGGGTATATCCAGGTCAGGAGCTACCATTGCCACCGGCCTTTTGATAGGTAACAAAAAGGACGAGATAGCAAGGTTTTCATTCCTTATGGTACTGATACCCGTGCTGGGTGCAAATTTTCTTGAAATAATCTCGGCTGAGAATAATACAAACGGGAACGGTGTTTTTGTAATAATTATTGGTTCAACAGCTGCATTCATTTCGGGTTATCTGGCATGCCGCTGGATGATCGGACTGGTAAGGAAAAGCAAACTTATCGGATTCTCTGTCTATTGTGCTGCTGCAGGATTGTTATCTATACTGCTTGGCTGATATGGATAAAACAAAAGAAGAAAATACTTTTGAAGAGGGCCGTGTCCTGCTGTTTGATAAGCCCCTGTACTGGACATCTTTTGATCTGGTAAACAAAGTGAGGACAATGATAAAAAGATCTTTCGGATTGAAAGATCTTAAAACGGGACATGCCGGAACACTTGATCCTCTGGCAACCGGATTGATGATTATCTGTACGGGACGGGCAACAAAAAGGATAGAGGAATTCCGTGATCTTGATAAGGAATATCTTGCTACTGTACATTTCGGGGAAACCACTCCCTCTTATGACCTGGAAACAGAAACAGACGGTAAATATCCTGTTGAACATATCACTCAGGAAATTGTTGAAATAGTTCTGGAGAGTTTCAGGGGAGAACAAAAACAGGTGCCTCCGCTTCATTCGGCAAAATTAATTAATGGGAAGAGGGCTTATGAATATGCAAGAAAAGGGAAAAAGCTTGAATTATCACCGGTAAACATAATAATAAAGGAGGCAGAACTAGTATCGTTCGGAATACCTGAAACGAAAATAAGACTCCTTTGCAGTAAAGGGACTTATATAAGGGCATTTGCGAGGGATCTGGGATTTGCACTTAAGAGTGGCTGTTATTTGTCAGCCCTTGAAAGAAGCTCAATCGGATCATTTAAACTTAAAGATGCACTTACAATAGAAAAATTTGAAAAAATTTTAGAACAAATGAAACAATTCTGAAATTTATACGTATAAAGGAATCTTAATATTTAAACACCAGGCTGGAAATGAAATTATCACAATTCAGGTACAACTTACCACAGGAACTTATTGCGTTGTATCCTGCAGAAAACAGGGATGAATCAAGGTTACTCGTTGTTAACAGAAAGACAGGAAAATACGAGCACAGGATATTTAAGGACATAGTGGATTATTTTAATGAAAAAGATGTCCTGGTCTTTAACAACACCAAGGTTTTTCCTGCAAGGTTATACGGGAATAAGGAAAAAACAGGAGCAGAAATTGAGGTTTTCCTTCTCAGGGAACTTAACCGGGAACAGAGGCTTTGGGATGTACTGGTTGATCCTGCACGTAAGATCAGGATCGGCAATAAATTGTATTTTGGCGAAGATGATCTTCTTGTTGCAGAAGTAATAGATAATACAACTTCGCGCGGAAGAACACTCAGGTTTCTGTTTGACGGAACATATGAGGAATTCAAACAAACCCTTTACAGTCTTGGCGAAACACCGCTTCCCAGGTTTATCAACAGGCCTGTTGAACCGGATGACAGTGAAAGGTACCAGACGATTTTTGCAAAGTATGAAGGTGCCGTTGCGGCTCCTACTGCCGGATTACATTTCAGCAGGGAACTTTTAAAAAAACTTGAGATAATCGGTGTTGATTTTGCCGAAATAACATTACATGTGGGGCTCGGTAACTTCAGAAGCGTTGATGTTGAGGATCTGACAAAACATAAAGTAGATTCGGAAAGGATAATCATTAACGAAGAAGCTGCAGAAATAGTAAATAAAGCCAAGGATAATAAAAACAGGATCTGTGCTGTCGGGACTACCGTTGTCAGAACCCTTGAAAGCTCGGTTTCAACCAGCGGATTTCTGAAACCTTTCGATGGATGGACAAATAAATTCATTTTTCCTCCTTATGACTTTAAAGTGCCCGATATGATGATCAGTAATTTTCATCTCCCCTATTCAACATTGCTGATGATGGTCGCTGCATTTGCAGGATATGACCTGCTTTTTGATGCTTATAAAACGGCAGTAAAAGAAAAATACAGGTTCGGGACTTATGGTGATGCGATGCTGATAATATAAGGTGCAATGGCGCAACGGCATTACGGCGCAACGGCACAGAGGCTCAATGGAACAACATTTAAATTACCCTTATGAAAGCTATAGCCCAGGGGGATGTAATTAACAGTATATTTCAATCAGATTCAAAACCGGATAAATCACTTATCCGGTTTTTTGTTGATAAATAATTTCTAAAGTTGACTTTTAGGATTCTGTGAAGGGATTTTATTGGTGAATTTTGTTCATTCCGGAAGTTAAGGATTTCCGGTAGAAATGTTTGCAATACGACCTGAAAAACACATATGTTTTTAAGGTAACATAATAGCGTTTACTCCGTTTAATATCATTGTGAAAGTCGGAGCATTAAATACATAATAATGAAGATAATCCGCAGATGGAGAAACGGGAAATCTGCCGGATGAAGTTTGTTGTTTGGTTTGATGGCAGCTGGAAAC
>CAYQZL010000045.1:6208-28444 GCA_964421975.1 uncultured Rikenellaceae bacterium | reverse complement strand
ACCAGAGTACTTAAGAACTATATTAACGGTAAATGGTGCGAAAGCAGGGATCCAAAGCTTCGCGATGTTATAAATCCTGCTGACGGGCAGGTACTTTCCCAGGTACCTGCAGGATCAAAGGAAGATATTGATCACGCGGCAGAGTGCGCTCAGAATGCATGGTGGTCGTGGCGAAGCACCCCTGCCACACAGAGAGTTCAATATCTCTTCAGGATGAAGCAGATACTTGAAGCCAATGCAGATGAAATAGCGGAGATCTGCACAAATGAATGCGGAAAGACCTTTGCTGAATCAAAGGCTGAGATAGTCAGGGCTGTGGAAAATATTGAAGTGGCATGCGGGATACCAAGGTTGCTTCAAAGTGATTTCTCAGAGGATATTGCAACAGGCATAGATGAATTCTATATCCGGCAACCGGTAGGGGTCGGTGCCAGCATCTCTCCATTCAACTTCCCTGTAATGATCCCGTTCTGGTTCATGCCTTATGCTATTGCCTGCGGGAATACATACATAGTAAAACCATCGGGGAAAGTGCCAGGTTCCATGACCCGCATCTTCGAACTTTTTGAGGATCTTCATCTGCCTCCTGGTGTACTTAATATGGTACATGGCGGAAAAGATACAGTCGATGCAATTCTCGAAAATCAGTTTATAAAAGCGATAAGCTTTGTCGGATCGTCGGATGTGGCAAAATACATTTACCGTACCGGTTCGGCTAACGGCAAGCGTGTACAGGCTCTGGGCGGAGCTAAGAATCCGGTGGTCATAATGCCCGATGCTGATGTGAATACCACAGTAAAGATCATATGCGACAGTGCTTATGGCTGTGCCGGACAAAGATGTCTTGCCGCTGCAATTGTACTGACCGTCGGGAAAGCCGGAGATGTGTTCCCTGCAAAACTGGCAGAAGCATCAAAAGAAAAGAGCCTGGGATACGGCATGAACTCAGGGGTGGATATAGGACCGGTAATTACCGCTGAAAGTAAAGAAAGGATCAACAAGCTCATCGAAAGGGCTGTTGATGAAGGTGCAAAACTACTGATTGACGGCCGTAATATTAAAGTTCCCGGAGGTGAGAAAGGATTTTTCGTTGGACCTACTATTCTGGAGAACGTCGATGTCAACAGTGAGATATACAATACGGAAATCTTCGGACCTGTACTGATCATTAAAAATGTGGAGTCACTTGAAGAGGCAATAAAGCTTGCCAATCATGGCAACCATGGTAATGCCGCCAGCATCTTCACAACCAGCGGAGCTGCTGCCCGCAAATTCAGACATGATGTCCAGGCAGGAAATATCGGAGTAAACATTGGTATTGCAGCTCCAATGGCATTCTTTCCCTTCAGCGGATGGAAGGAAAGCTTTTTTGGTGATCTTCATGGCCAGTCCTTCCATGCTGTGGAATTCTATACCCAGACAAAAGTCGTTATTGAAAGATGGCATGATGAATGGACCAGAAAATTTTAATACATAAAATCTGAAACCAGTTTAATACCTCGTTAATATGATAAAAATTGCAAATGCACCCTGTTCCTGGGGTGTTCTCGAATTTGACCTTGAAGGCAAGGCTGCAGGTTATGAACAGGTCCTGGATGAGATCCGCGAGACCGGTTATGAGGGTACTGAGCTTGGAGACTGGGGCTTTATGCCCACAATGCCTTCGGAACTGAGTAAAGAGCTTGACAAACGCTCTCTGGCTTTGGTGGGTGCTTTTGTTCCGGTATTCCTTAAAGACAGAACCAGACATGCACCGGGAGCTGAAACTGCTGTTAAAACCGCCCGGCTGATGGCAGATGCCGGCTATCCGGATTCCTTTATTGTTCTGGCAGATGAAAACGGCAGTATTAAAGAACGTACTGACAATGCCGGAAGGGTAACCCCCTCAATGGGTTTATCAAAAGATGAATGGAAAGTGTTTGCCGAAGGAGCAAATTTTGTCGCCAGCGAAGTTAAAAACAAAACAGGTCTCCGTACTGTATTTCATCATCATTGTGCCGGATACGCAGAAACTCCTGAAGAAATCGATAGTCTGATGGCCCTGACCGATCCGTCACTTGTCGGCCTGGTCCTGGATATGGGCCATTATATGTTCGGAGGTGGAGATCCCATCATTGCCTTGAGAAAACATAAAGACCGGATCTGGCATGTCCATTTCAAGGATTGTCATCCGGAAATAGCGGCCCAATCAAGAAAAGAAGGATGGGATTATTTCAAATCCGTTGCCAATGGAGTATTCTGTGAACTCGGAAAAGGAGCTGTTAATTTCAAAGAGATCGTTGGGGAGCTTCACGCACAAAATTATTCCGGATGGATCGTGGTGGAACAGGATGTCCTCCCAGGAATGGGAAATCCAAAGGTATGTGCTCAGCGAAACAGGGATTTTATAAGGAAATTAGGGTTATAACATAACCACAAAGAGCACTAAGTTCACACAAAGGACACGAAGGAAGAGATTAAATTATGGACCTTTATTAATTAAACAGATTAAGTCAATTTTATAAAAATGAAAAAACTGAAATTAGGCGTTATAGGTGCCGGAAGGATCGGCAAGGTACATATAGCAACGCTCGTACAGAGTGTTCCGCAGGCTGAAGTCGTTGCCCTTGCCGAGACAAATCCGGCTGTTGCCAGCGAAGTGGCAAAAATGTTCGGTATAAAATCGGTATTCACTACTTATATGGATGTGATAAAACATCCTGAAGTTGAGGCAGTTGTTATATGTTCACCTACTGATACACATGCCAGATACATCGTTGATGCCGCAAATGCCGGAAAACATATTTTCTGTGAAAAACCTGTTGACCTTTCTCTCGATGTAATAAAGGGAGCTATCAAAGCTGCAGAACAAGCAGGTGTAAAGCTTATGGTCGGATTTAACCGCCGCTTTGATCCGAACTTCTCAAAGATCCGCCACCTTGTTGTCACAGGTAAAATAGGTGATCCTCATATCCTGAAGATCACCTCACGCGACCCTGCACCGCCTCCTGCTGAATACAGTGCAGTTTCCGGAGGCATGTTCATGGACATGACCATTCACGATTTCGATATGGCCAGGTTTATTACAGGGAGCGAGGTTACAGAAGTCTATGCAAAATCTGCTGTCCTTGTCGATCCGGAAATAGGCAAAGCCGGTGACATTGACACAGCAGTCATAACTCTCAGCTTTGCTAACGGAGCAATAGGGGTCATTGACAACAGCCGTAAAGCCGTTTATGGCTATGACCAGCGTGTGGAAATATTCGGTTCAAAAGGGATGGCATGTGCTGACAATGACTTCCCGGATAATCACCGCTACTACACAGATGATGGCATACACGGCTCGTTACCCCTTAACTTCTTTATGGACAGGTACCTCGATGCCTACGCGAATGAGATGAAGATTTTCTGTGATTCAGTCATAAATGATAAAGAACCACCGGTAACAGGAAAAGATGGGTTAATGTCTGTGATCATCGCACTTGCTGCAAAAAAATCTCATAAGGAAAACAGGCCGGTGAAGCTGAGTGAGATAGAATAATCCTTACCCCTGGCTTCAAGGGGAATGCCTCTCCCGCTTTGGAGGGAGGTTGGGGATTGGGCAATAAAACAACACATAAAATTTAACCGCAAAGAACGCAAAGTATATACGCAAAGTACGCAAAGAATTTTATCCCAAAACTTCCCTTTGCGAACTTTGCGTGACCTTAGCGTACTTTGCGGTTAAATATTACCTTCTCAGGTATCTGATCCAACGGATAATATATATGCTCTATCCGGTCTTTATAAACTTTGATTATCCTGATTCCTGAGGGTGCATCACCCAGCGGTCTTCCTACAGCAGATGTTACAATCATCTCCGTATTGCCTGAGGAAGATAGGGCATTGTTATGAAGATGACCCGAAAATACCGCTGTCACCCCGTATTCGTTGAACAGACCGAAATATTCCTTCCTCAGGTCAGGGGCAATATTTGAATATGTTTCTGCTTCGTCATGACTTTTAATGATAAATGGATAATGCCCGAAAAGGATTATATGCCTTGTCCTTTTACCTGCCTGCAGTTGCTCCTTTAGCCAGTCAAACTGTATCCCTTCCTGTTCATTATTCCCCGATTTGATGAGACAGGTATTTAATCCGATGAATAAACTATTTCTGATCCTGAAAGAGAATCTGTCATAACCATATTTGCTGATATATTTATCGAGATCATCTTTTTCCGGAGGCATCCCGACATCATGATTTCCGGGCGAAAGCCAGACCGGTATTGTTTTATCTATTTTAGCGGTGATCCTGTCAAATTCATTCCACTGAAGCTGATCTGACTTATCATGAACAAAATCGCCCGTGATGACAACGAAAGCAGGCTTCAGAATGTTTATCTTTCCTACCGCTTTTTCATACAAAACCGTTTCCCCTGAAAAATCTTTATTATCCAGAAATCCAAACTGAGGATCAGTCATCTGGACTATAAAAAACGGATATGCCGGTTTTTGAGCAAACAGATTATCTGATGTTACAAATAACGACATCAGGCAGATTAACAGGAGTATATTGTTTCTCTTCATTTGTTTAACGGATTATTTTCTCATTTAACAGATTATTTTCTCAGGAGGCCGGAGAGATTTACCTTATCATAAGCCTTTTTACTGAAAGCTGCATAATATTCAAGCTTTACCGTTCCTTTCTTTTCATCGATTTTTATTAAAGCATATCCGGGCAGATCTGTTTGTTTGTAAAATGTCACAAATTCAGCTTCCTCAGCAAGAACTGCTTTCCTTGATTCAATTGTGGAGGGTTCCCATTCCGGTACATTTTCTGCCAGCGAAGGGCCATATTCGGTAATCAGCTTATCCGGTTTAAAATAATCTCTGTCACTTACAACACTTATTGCCATCACCTGTACGACCGGACCATAATCGGTGTTTCTCCTCACCACTGAATATCTGTGCAGGTGAGCACATAAAACAATTGCTTTGTTACGTGCTATTACTTCGAGCAATTTTTCCCTCCGGACCGGATCCCGCCTTAATGTATGCCAGCACCTCTCTGTGACCGGTATTACAGGTTCATGGATGGCAACAAATTTAACAACCGCGTCGGATGAGGAGAGTTCTTCGTCCAGGAATTTAACCATATCAGTACTTTTGTCCCATGGATCTATACAGGTGATCTGAATATTACCGCAACGGTAAGTATAGCTCGCATTCATTATCCCGGAATTTCCGGTTTGTTTCCTCAACATCGGGGTATAATGCCTGAGAAAGGCATCTCCTGCTCCCGGTCCGGTAATATCATGATTCCCTTTTGTAATTATCCAGGGCACCCCAATTTCGGCAGTTTCAACTGCCCTGACTATTTCCCGCGCCATCTGATCAGCTTTCTCTTCCGTTCCGGCCAATCCTTCTGAAAGATCTCCCAGCTGTATAAGTGCTTTGACCTGAGGTCTTACATTTAAAACCTTATTTCTTAAAATCGACATGAAGTCATCCCAGTTATTTTCAGTAATCTCTGTGTATTCCTTTATCTGTCTCAGATCATCGGGCTTATCCTTCAACCAGTTCATATCGTGTAACCTGATATTGTCATAATGAAGATCACCCAGGACCATAAGACTGCTTTTCTGCCCTGAAGAAAGAAGATCAGTGACGACCAGTAACAAAAGAAGAATTATTGTTTTCCTCATAATATTGTAAAAAACCAAATTTATTAAAATCCCTGAAGTTTTAGTTATCATAAATATTAAAGAGCTTTCTTGCTATGCTGAATGATCGGAGCATGAAGTTAAAAATCATCCGTAATAAAATCCATATATTTGTCTGTTAAATCCATAAAGCGTATAAATGAAAAACTACGGGATACTTGCAATAATAACAGGATTTATATTCTCCTGTTCCCTTATATCCTACTCCCAGTCCGGAAATGTTTTAAAGATCTTCCAGTTCCCCGCTGACAGGATACCAAGGATTGATGGTAATTCGGATGACTGGGACATTGTACCTGCCGGTTATGAAACTGGCAGCGATCACCTCAGGGATGATGAAAAGAAACATTCGGCACCTGATCCCGCAAACCTGGATGTAAAGGTAAAAGTGGGCTGGGTAAAAGGAATGAATAAATTGTATTTCCTTTATGAGGCTTATGATAATTACTGGGATTTCTCAAAGGTTGGCCTTCATCACGATATATTTGAAATAGTGGTAGATGCTGACCAGTCAGGGGGGCCTCTGATTGAGCAGTTCCATCCTAATCCTGATCTGAACAATACATGGGAAGCGTATTTTAATTTTCACGGAGTTCATGCACAGAACTACCATATCTTTACTCCGGCTGAAGGTGAGGACTGGTGCCTTGCATGGGGCAGCCAGCCATGGATTAAAGAGCTGCCTTATGCAAATGCTGCTTATAAATATGATTTCAGGCCCGGAGAAGCGGGAAAACTGACTCTTGAATTCTGGATAACACCTTTCGACTATGCCGGACCCGAGGGTCCAGTCAGAGCTGTCGAATCAGTGCTGGGAGAAGGAAGGGACATAGGCTTGTGCTGGGCAATAATAGATTTTGATGACGTAAATGCCAGAGGGAATAACGGTTTCTGGAACTTATCGGAACATCATACAATGTATGGGAACGCCTCGCAATTGAGAACCTTCCGCTTAATGCCCCTGGAACAGCAATTCAGGAAAAAGATCGACGCTAAGTGGTCATTCAGGATCATAGATATGGACAGGAGAATGGTTGCTTTCCGGGATCAGTCGGCAGGACAGATAAACTCCTGGAAATGGGATTTCGGCGATGGAACAACCTCCTCCGATCAACATCCGGTCCATACGTACACAAAGCCCGGAAGATATATTGTCACACTTTATATTGAAGGGCCTGATGGAAAATCGAGAATGGGAAAGGTTTGGGATGTGGCGGTGAGATCGGGGAGACTGGACAGGGATGTTAAATCGAATTGATCGGAACGGATTGCTTCGTTGTCCCGTTTGCATGCGCTGTAGGTTTATCGAAGGCTTAGGGCGGGACTCCTCGCAATGACGGTAGCGCAGATGATGGCATGGTAATTATCGGGAAGGATTGCTTCGTTGCCCCGTTTGCATGCGCTGTAGGTTTACCGAAGGTTTGGGGCGGGACTCCTCGCAATGACGGTAATACGGATAATGGCATGGTAATTATCGGGAAGGATTGCTTCGTATCCCGTTTTGCCAGGCAAAACGGGATCTTCGCAATGACGGTAGTATTAATGTAACTAATTAAAATATGAAACTAAAAAGTATTATTCTGGTAATTATGGCGGGGATGAGTATCCCTGCTGTTTCGCAGCTGAAAGTGACGGATACAAATACTCCGCTTCATGCTATGCAACCCGATTATGATGTTCCGTACGGCCCTGCTAAAGCAGCGGAAATAACGACTGTGCTGAATCGTATTTATAAATATCTTGACGAATCCACTCCTGCCAGAGTTGTTGACAGGACAACGAAAATACCCTTTCCCGATATAACCAAGCTGAATCCCGATGCAATTTTTGATCCCGGTGTCTTCCGTCCGGTAAGTTATGAATGGGGTGTGGCTTACGGAGCAATGCTTCTTGCAGCTGAAGCAACAGGCGATACTAAATTCAGTGATTATACGATGAAAAGGATGGAATTGATTTCCTCCGTTGCACAGTATTTCAAGTCACTTCCGGCCGATCAGCGAAAAAATAATCCGGTCCGTTCCATCCTTGATCCCGGCTCACTCGATGATGCAGGATCCATGTGTGCTGCGATGATAAAAAGTATGAGTACCGGAAGGAATCAGTCCCTGCGTCCTCTGATCGAAAATTATATTAATCATATTTCCGCCAGGCAGCAAAGGCTGAAAGACGGGACCCTGTCGCGTAACAGGCCTCTTCCCGATGCTTTGTGGCTCGATGATCTCTATATGAGCGTACCGGCACTTGCTCAGATGGGAAACCTGACGGGTAACAGAAAGTATTTTGATGATGCAACCCGGCAGGTAATACAATTCTCACAGAGAATGTTCAATGCCGATAAAGGATTGTTTATGCACGGATGGATACAGGATATGAACCCTCATCCGGCCTTTTACTGGGGAAGATGTAATGGATGGGCATTGCTGGCAATGTCAGAACTGCTGGATGTCCTGCCACCTGATCATGTTGCCGCAAAAACCATTCTTGAATTATTCAGGGCTCATGCAGCAGGTATTGCATCATACCAGTCAGGGAAAGGATTCTGGCATCAGCTTATCGACAGGAATGATTCATACCTTGAAACATCTGCAACAGCGATTTTTACTTATTGCTTTGCACATGGAATCAATAAAGGATGGCTCGATCCCAAAGCCTTCGGCCCGGCAGCAGTACTGGGATGGAATGCAATACAAACCAAAGTGAATGAGCAGGGCCAGGTTGAGGGAACCTGTGTAGGAACAGGAATGGCATTCGATCCGGCATTTTATTATTATCGTCCGGTAAATGTTGCCGCTGCACATGGTTACGGACCAGCAATAATGGCCGGTGCGGAAATGCTTATTCTTATTAAGAACTACCAGATAGTAATAAATGATTCAGCTGTAATGTTTTATCCTGCAGGTACAGATTGGAAAAATTACAGGTAGATTATGACATCAGGAGAAAGAATAATCGCTGCCATAAATCACAGGCAACCTGATAAAATCCCGGTCGACCTCGGCAGTTCGACAGTTACAGGTATCTCAGGGATCGCTTATAACAATCTTAAGAAATATCTCAAGATTGAGGGTAGCACAAAGATCTATGATGTAATCCAGCAGCTGGCCCTGGTCGATATGAGTATCATTGACCTCTTCGGAGTTGATGCCCTTGATACCAACAGGGTATCAATAGAAAAAACAGAATGGTATGATGTAACATTATCCAATGGCAGCAAAGCTGAATTCCCTTCATGGTTCCGCCCGCTAAAAGCAGAGGATGGATCATGGTATACATCAGATAATGAAGGAAATGTAATCTCAAAAATGTCTGCAGGAGCGACTTTTTTCGACCAGATGTATTACCCGTATGAATATGGTTACCCGTATGAATTCAATAACCTGAAAGATGCTCTGAAGAAGATCTCATGGATCGTACATTCACATGCATCAAATCTCGATGCGACAGAATTGAGGACAAGGCTGCTCGATCTCAGGGGATCGGCAAAAAAGGCTCTTGTAATGTCCGGCGGAGTGAAACTGCTTGAATATGGATTCTTTATACGGAGGATGGATAATTTCCTGATGGATCTGATAGTTGATGAGAAAAAGGTATCAGAATTGCTGGATTTGCTTGTTGAAATGCATCTTGCTTCTCTTGAAAAAAAGTGCCGGTCGCTGGGAGATATTGTTGATATTATACGCTTTGGTGATGATCTTGGAATGACATCGGCCCCGTTCATGGATCTGAATACATTCAGAAAATTGCTTAAACCAAGATATAAGATCCTGTGCGACTATGTAAAGAAAAACAGCAATATGAAGATCTTCCTGCATTCCTGCGGAAGCGTAAAACAGTACATCCCGGATCTGATTGAGGCGGGTATCGATATCCTTAATCCTGTCCAGACAAATTGTTATGACATGGATCCCATTGAACTGAAAAGAGAATTCGGCAGGGATATTGTTTTCTGGGGAGGAGGAGTCGACACATCTTCTGTCCTTAACAGGGGAACACCTGAAGATGTAAGAACAGATGTCCTGAAAAGATGTAAGATCTTTTCAAAGGATGGGGGATTTGTTTTCGCACCTATCCATAACATATTATCCGAGGTTCCTCCTCAAAACATCGTTGCCGCCTATAATGCCGTAAAAGAATTCAACGGGATGTAGGGCCACGCCATGTTCCGTAGGGACATGCCATGGCATGTCCCTACATACGGTTATTACCTAATTTATTATTTCCACGAATTATTTATTTATATCATTTTCCGTTATTGAACGGTTTTAATCCGATGGTTGTTAAATAAATAATTCGTCGTCCTTCCAATTAGAAGGATTGTTTTTAATATAGATCCGTATATTCTGAATGGACCATTCATCATAAACAATATGATCATAAAACCTTGATTGCCAGCTAAAATTATTAAAGCCGTTTTTATTACACCATCGTTTCACCGATGATTTGTATTGATTCACAATCACCGATACCGAATTTTTTATTGGTTTCGAAAATTGATTTGTTTTATGAAATGTCGGTTGGGATATGTCATGGCGGGATTCGATGGTATTATCGTTTATTGCGGGTAGGGCCACGCCATGGCGTGACCCTACGGAACCATCATGTGGTAATGGTAGGGACATGCCATGGCATGTCCCTACCATTGAATAATCCAAAATTATAATACCATGTAAATGATTGGGCATTATCGTAAATTCATCCAACCGGACATGTGGAAAATGTGTTGGTATTTCCATCCAATATTGTGATGCAATTCTTCCAATATCAGAAGAATGCATCTGTTTGTTTTCTATTTTACCAAAGAAGGATTTCCTTTCGCGGCAACAAATTGTAATAAAATAAATCCCTTCAGAACTATAATCCCGGTCTTTCAACCTGATATTTTTTCTTTCGCGGTACATTTTAATACCTCAGGTTTTTATAATCGGAAATTCAACGGTATCCATTTCAACGATCGGGGATCAAACCCAGGGTAACTATTTCATTGGCACGAATTTTTAACCGGACATAATTTCCTGTGATCACCGGTCTTTCGGCATCCTCCATGGGAAGTTCAATAATATTAAGCCTGCGGGCCGAAGAAATGTTCATTGGCAGCCGGACGATTGCGGTAGTAACCTTACCAAATGTTTCAACAATCCTTACTATCAGCTCTTTTCCATCTTCTGACGGTTTAAACCCTGACAGAACGACCCCCGGTGAATCAATGGAAATGAACGAAGCTTCTTCCGGGCGTGTTGCATGATCCATAACCAGAGCCAGCGACGGAGGCTCTGCAGCATAAACAGGTACATTGAAATTATCTCCCTCTGCCCATACCCCGTTCTTCCAGTCTCCTTCATGAGGGAAAAGAGAGTAGCTGATGTTGAATTTCCCGAGATTCGGATAAATATCCGGATCTCCTGCTGATCTCATTAGAGTTAGCCGCAGGTCGCCCCGGGAATATGAATGACCGTATTTTGTTTTATTCAGAAGTGCAATACCCACTTTACCATCGCTGACATCTACCCATTTCTGGGCGGGGACTTCCTGACCGTCTTCAACTTCGGCTTTTACACCATAAGCATCCTGATGTTTCAGATGTGATGGAGCCTCCTTCCCGTTTATCATTCCGTCAACAGGTCTTTCAACCACATCAAAGGGAACCTGCGAATAGAATTTTGACCCTTGCATATTAACCGGGAATGTGGTCCGCAGCATCGGAGAGTCGGTCGAATCACTGCCAGTCTCAAGCCAGTGTACCTCCAGATCATAATCAATCCTCGGATATGAACGGTATATATATGTTCTTGCAATGAACCTGGATTTACCCCATGTGCTAACTGTTTCAATACAGGCCCTTACCGGACCGGCTTCAATAAGTTTTACGCTTTCAACATCCGATACATCTTCCTGTTTTACGATTTTATTAATTGTCCAGGATTTCATGCCACCCTTCTTATCCTCAAGATACATCCTGAGTTTATTGAGCTGTCCCCCTGCCCTGACAAATTCCTTGTCTGTACGTTTATCGAACAGACTCGTGATACATCCGGTTTTCGGATCTATTGTTATCCTGAAATAATCTGTTTCGAATGTATTATTCTTAAAAGGAATATGATCATTGAATTCCCCCGGCTTTGCCATATCAACATAAAAGGTTTTGTAGCCACCTGCCGGCATATAATCGACAATGAACTGCACTTTTGATGTAAATCCGGGAGGTGTGGGTTTTGACCAGATTATCTGTGCAGGATAGCTTTTGCCTGAAGCGTCAAGCACCTGTGCAGTTGCAAGATTTCCGTCTGATATCAGTTGTTTTTCCTTGTAATCTGCCGACAGAAAGTTTTCATTTTCCGGTTTTACCTGAGATGCCGGCCGGGACTTGTCAACAGGCGTGAACATTTTGCCGTAATAATTTGACCCCCATGAGGAAACTTTAATTGTAGCGGGTTCTTCGTGGGAGTATACTGTAGCTTCAACAACAGATTTTCTGATATATGGCTGCAGATTATATGCAACAACAGGTTGTCCCATATTTTTCTGGAATTTAACCTCATCCGCCATTTTCCTGAAGGCATTATTTCTCAGTTCTGTTGTTTTGCGAACCACTTCGCTGTACCGTGCAACAGCTTCCCTGTTTGCTTCGTATATGGCAGATCCCGGCAGAATATCATGGAACTGGTTGAAAGTAACGGTTTTCCAGAGATCAGTAAATTCATCAGCAGGATATGTATCACCGTTCAGCCATCTCATGGTATTAAAAAATTCGCTTGCAAAAAGGGCATTTTCGCTATTACGGTTCCCTTCCTTTATTCCGGCAACATTTGTATAACACCCTTCAAAGATGAACTGCATTTCTCCTTTGTGCGTCGGACGTCCTTCCATTTCCTTTGCTGCCTGACGGAAAAATCTACCTGCTGTTGTGAATTTAACAGAGGGATATCCTGGTGTTTTGTCAAGCTGATGAACCATTTCAATATTTGCACGGGTCGGACCTCCGCCATGATCTCCGACACCTGTTATATGCAGTATTCTCCTCTTGTCAGGCGAAAATTTATTCACTTCATTCCTTAGCTCATTTGTTATAGTTCCATTATATGTGTCATTTGCATAACAAAGCACCCTGGAAGAATCAGGTCCCAGCCACCAGAAAGTTCCCAGGTATGGTTTGCAGCGGTGAAAATAAAAATAATCACATCCTGCAAGCTTAAGTATCTGAGGCATCTGGGAAATATGTCCGAAATTATCGGGAAGCCACCCGATATTTGCCATCTTTCCGAAGCGACTCTGGAAATAACGCTGTCCCAAAAGAAATGAGCGTGTTATCGCTTCTCCTGAAGATAGGTTCATATCACCCTCAGTCCACATACCTCCTGCAAGCTCAAGACGACCTTCCCTTATATATTGCTTTACCTGCTCCAGAAGAGGAGGATCAACCATCTCTACAAAATTATACACTGCTGCCTGACTCTGAAGCATTTTATAATCAGGATATTCCTTCATGAACGCCACAACCTGACGCAGGTTGTCATTACACATCTGCATTGTTTCGGAATAGGTCCAGAGCCAGTTCATATCCATATGTGCATGACCGACCACATGAATCGAATCAACAGGTTTTGGCTTGACATAAGGGACTCTTTTACCCTGTCCGTAAACATCATTGAATGCATAGAAGACCAAAATCATCAAAACTATTGACACCAGTTTCTTTTTCATGATTCTGTATTTATTTTAGGTTTATTAATCTGTTACCACTTCTGAAAGCGGTTATTTTAATCCTGAAATTACCTTCAGTCAAATTCACGGACAGCCTCAAACATTGCCATAATATTCTGCGGAGGAACGTCAGGAAGAATATTATGTACAGTATTGAAGACATAACCGCCTCCTTTCGAAAATATTTCAATATTCCGTCTTACATGATCTTTTACCTCTTCAGGTGTTGCCCTGTTAAGAATGCTCTGTGTATTTATTCCGCCTCCCCAGAATGTAACATCTTTCCCGAATTCCTTTTTAAGCCTTTCAGGTTCCATCTCCCAGGCATTGATCTGAACCGGATTGAGAATTTCAAATCCTGCCTCGATGAGCCCCGGAATAAGTTCAAAAATACCACCGCAGCAATGAAGCATTGTATGTGCGGAACTATGTTTCCGTACATATTCGCACATCTGTTTATGACGGGGCATGAAATATTTCTTATAAATATCAAGTGGCATAAACGGACCCGTATTTGTTCCAAGGTCATCACCAAATTTTATTATATCAACTATATCTCCTAATGAATCACATATTTTTTCCAGGAAACCCATATGTCTTTCAAGAAGAGTATCCATCAGTCTGATAACATTATCGGGATCCATATACAGATCCATGAGAAAATTATCTATCCTTCTCAGGAATGTACCCCATTCAAACAGATTGCAGCCTACTCCTACGAGCAATGCCCTGTCCGTTCTGGCTCTTTCGGCAATTACAGTCTCTCTGAGAAGTTTCCAGAAACCTTCCTCTTCCATTCTGTCAAAGGGAGGGAATCCGAAACCACCCCAGATGGCCCTCAACATTTCATTACCGATATTTGTGTAATTATCCGGATAACCATCCAGATAAGGAAAGATCATCTGGTCGAAGAAAGTAGCACCTGCAGGCATTTTGCCAATATACTCCCCTGTTGCGCCGGGAGCCAGCCAGCTTCCATCAGATTGCTTTTCAGGATTGAACCATTTGGGATAAAGACCGGGAACACCATATATAATTTCAAGCTCATGCCAGTAATCTTCAAAATCATTAAAAAATCTTCCTATATCCAGAACATCAACTCTGAACATATCCAGGATCTCCTTATCAGGTTGTGTCACTTCCTGAATAACATCATATACATGGTTCTTAAGATCCATACCAAGATATTTCAGCAGGTTGTGATATGCAACAGCTGAAATACCCGAGCTTGGTGTTGCACCGATATCAACCGGGATCCTGTCGGGCTCCTTGTGATTTACAGATGAAAGAAGGCGTTCTCTTGAATTCATGTTTCACTTTTTTGGTATTGAGCAATTTCTTATTCCGATAAACCTGAACACTGAAATATTAGCTAATATTCTGATGATCATTTATTTAAATATTTCCTGAGTTGTTCTATTACAGGCTGATCAACAAAAGGATCCAGTTTTAGTATTTCAGTCAGGGCATTATTAAAGTCTTTCTTTACCAGTTCCAGAAAGGTTAAATCAGAGGGTAAGGGATAACCGGCTTCATTTTTGGCCCTGAACAAAAAACCAAAAGACATGGCTTTCACAATTTTATCATAAGGCAGATTATAGTGCATGGCCAGGTGAATTGCACCCATAAAGCGGTCGTCGGAGCTGAGTTTTCGAGTGAGATCCTGACCAACCCGGAAAATCGTATCACGAAGCGCTCTATTCCTGAAACGAAAGATCAGATCGTCTATGTGATCTTCAAGATCCGAAACCGTAAAATCATCCGGATAGGCAGCTCTCAGAACCTCAGCCGACTGAAGAATCACTTCCCTTGTAAACTGTTTAACTTCATTATGATCGAGGACCTCATACATATACACTGTTTCAGGATATAAATAATTCCCATAATAAGCAGCTGTTGCATGTCCCAGATTATGTATGAAAGCCTTCCGGTCCACCCAGGCTTTTATGTTGTTTTTCGGAGCCAGTCCCGGCACTTCGGGTATAGGATTTCTAAAAGCTTTTGCATCAAGGATCAGGGTATTATAGGGCTCGGCGAAAATGGCCAGAGGGTCCTTCTCTGTCTCTGCCAGCGGCATTATAGGCACCATTTTCCCTATACTTGTCTCAATAAGACCCACATAATCATCAACCGGAAATCCTGTAGGAAGATATTTTACAAGCTCGCGCTTTACAAATTCTGATGCCGACCTCATATTTTCAGCAAGGATAATGTCAAGTGGTGAATCAGGAGAAGCGGAATACCTTATTTTCAAACCTTCGGCAATTAGGGGTATAACTTTCTCTATCGCATTCTTGCCTACCGATACTGCCATAATACCGGCGGTCACAACATTTTCAGCCACTTTTACCTTATTGAAAGCAGATATTGCTTCAAGTCCGGAAATCAAAATCTCCTCGTCTTTCTTACCCTTAATTATAACCCTGTAGCTTTGTTTTTTATTCAGTCTTTCGACTATCTCAGGATCAGCATCAACAAAGACGAGCCGGTATCCGCTCCTTCCGAAAAGCTGCCCGATAAAGGAACGCCCTATCTTGCCTGCGCCGAAAATTACGATCTTCTGATCATCAATATGCGATCTGTTCCCTGTAGGATTCATAATAGGGTTTGATTCTGGCAAGTTTTTCGCCCGGTTTCTCTTCGAACCAGGTTCCTCCCATATAAAAACAGGTAAATCCACCGGATGCTATTCCCCAGCAGCATGCTTCTTTTAAGTCGGGATTTATCAAACCTTTCTGCAGCTGTTCAACTACAGATGCTGTCACTCCTCCGGCAAAATTATCTCCGCAGCCAGTTGTATCACCTCCCTGATATTCCTTTATCTCCCTGATGACTCTTTCGGAAACAGGCATTTCCGTTAATTCCTCTGATCCGAATAAACGACCATCAGAATATACCGTGATATTTTTCGAACCATTTGTGATAATAAGGGATGATACTTTCCTGTCGATGAAAAAAGAGGCTGCAGACTTAATGTCATGTTCTCCGCTGAGGCGTAATGCTTCCTCCCTGTCCGTTATAAGAAGATCGATCTGGCTATAGCTCTCATCACTCTCTCCGAGAGGCCACCTCTTTGAAGGATCTGATTTTTCATTCCTGAAATCAAACACAGTGTTAACAACAGTAATACATCCGGCTGATCTGGCTTTTTTCAGAAGGGTGGCCATATGATCATGGATATGTGGCACAAGAGCAGTTCCACCGAAAACAACAATATCAGAGCGAAAGAAATCATTATCCAGGTCATCGGGCCGGTAATCCCAGGCTGCTCCGATCGAATTGATGAACATCCTTTCACCATGGCCGTTATCATATGCCGGATCTGAAAGAACGACGGTCGATGGTGTCCGGTTTTCGATCAGCTTATAGTCTTTAAGAATAACCGGTGTTCTTCCAAGAGATGAAAGAAGGTACTCACCTGGATCATCTTTTCCTCCCCTTCCATAAAATCTTACTTCACAATTATCCTTGCCCGTTATTTGTGCAAGATGGATAAGAGATACTATCGATGGTCCTCCTATGTTAATCTTATCATGTCCCCTTCCGCCGGTGATATTATTCAAGACTACGGTAAAGGGTTTTCCACAGAATTTCTCAAACTCCTCCTGAAAGACAAGTTTTCCCGGTGTTAATCCCCCGTCACCGCGATTTTTTGAAAGCAAAGGTTGTATGGCATCACTGCTGAAATCGATATTATTATATAACAGGTCCACAAGGCAGCAACCGACACCGGAGACAATTATCTTTTTCTGCATAATAAAATCAAACTATTAATTCAAGATGACTTTTTGCTTTTTACCTAACATAACATATTTCCTTTGTGAATCTTAGTGTCCTGGTGCCTACTATATAACTTATTAAAGAACTTACACAGAGTTACACAGAGCCCACCTGCGCCAAGGCTTCGGTAGGTGAAAAATTCACAGAGTTACACAGAGTTAAGAAGTTAAGCCTCTGTGGATCTCTGTGAACCTCCGTGGACCTCTCCCGCTTAAAGCGGGACAAGTTGTGTAATTGAAAGTTATTGCTACTGATGTTCCCATTTCTCATTGTTGGGTGTAGACTTTGTGGCAGAATATAATGCCACAAAGGCACCAGGACACTAAGTTGCACTAAAAAACAAATAAATTATTATAATTCAAATAAATATTATTTTAAGACTAAAACCGCTTAAAGATACTTTTCATAATCGTTTACTAGAAGGCGATGCGGTTTTTCATCTTCTTCAATTTCCGGGAACCTTCCGATCTCCTCATAGAACTTATTGTCCCTTGCATCATCATTTACAAGACTTACTTCTCCGATAAGAACTTTCCCCTTGCCCTTTTCTCCGTAAAACCTGTGGTAGAGCCTTGATTTCAAACAAATGCTCTGTCCTGGTTTAAGGATAAGCGGTTTGCCCGCTTCAACAGTTGTCAGAACTCCGTCAATACTCACGGTCACCGGTTCCGGCGACAACTTATCATCGTCCGTTGCATTGAATAATTCCATAACAAGATTGCCGCCACCCCTGTTGATAATATCTTCAGTCTTGGCCCAGTGATAATGCATGGGGGTTTCCTGCTCTTCATCCGCAACCATTACCTTCTCACAATACATTTTATCCTTTTTATCCCAGTTACCGTTACGTATGGTAAAAAGCGAAAGGCCTCTGCTGCTGAAATCGCGGCTGCCGAAATCGGTAATATCCCATCCCAGCTTATTATCAATAATCTCGGAGCAACTATCATATTTACCTTTCCAGTCTTCGGGCCTCCAGGATGCCCACACAGGAAGCATAAACTTATGTTCGGCCAGGAAATTTTCAAAATCCATTATGATCTCATTCACTTCACTTCTTTTCATAATCTGTGTTTTTATTATTCAGGAGATTAAAATTCGAATCTAAGATAAGACATACTACCGGATACCGGCCAGTTCAGAAAAGACTGATGCATCATTACCCCATTCCTTATTGGGACGGTCTCCCATCACGAATTCGAGTGTTCCTCCCTCTGCTATCTCAGAATGTTTAATCCAGGCTCTGTCAAATGGTTTTCCGTTAAGTCTTGCCGACTGAATGTATTTATTCCTTTTTGATACATTCAGTGCTTTGACTGTAAATGATTTCCCATCCGGAAGGCTTATCTTTACTTTTTCAAAAAACGGAGTCCCGATTGCATATAATCCGTTTCCGGGTGTAACCGGATAAAATCCCATCGCAGAAAAGACATACCATGAGCATAATGCTCCGCCGTCTTCATCTCCCGACAGGCCGAGAGGATCATCATCGAACCACATTTCCATTATTTCTTTTATCCTTCTCTGGGTTTTCCACGGCTGACCGGCATAGTTATACAGATAAGGGACATGAAAAGATGGTTCATTACCTGCAGGGAACATGCCATTCAGTCCTGATGCATCGGGGAACTGACCCATGAACTGCCATTTTGCTATCCGTGTGGGCTCATTGAACAGGTTATCCAGCCTGTTCACAAATGCTTCGCTTCCTCCCATCATTTCAATTAATGCCGGTACATCATGCATTACGCTGAAATTCCATATATATGCATTATTTTCGGCGAAATACATCCTTGCTCCCACTCCGCCCGACAATTTGGGATCAAATGGTTCTACCCAGTTCCCGTCAGCCATTTTGGGAGACATAAATCCAGTTTCCGGGTTATATACATTCCGGTAGTTTTGTGCCCTTTTGATGAAATATTCGAAATCATCGTTTTTCCCTAAAGCTTTTGCCAGCTGTGCAAGGCACCAGTCGTTGTAACTGTGCTCAAGTGTGACTGCTACAGCCTGTCTTTTTTCGAAACCGTCAACCATTGGTTCTGTCTCTTCGGCTCCATCCGGAAGAGCCGGGTACCAGCCGTTCTGAATGTAGAAACTATCCAGTGCGCACATTGGCCCTGCCCTCCATGGCAGCATTGTACCGCTAATGGCATTCTTTTTAAGGCCTTCGTAAGCCTTCTCTACATCGAAATCCCTTCCTCCTTTCTGGTAAGTATCCCAGATCAGTGCTGCCGAATGGAATCCAATCATTGCCGGGAAATCTCCGTAAAACTGAGGGAAGGTAGGCATCCATCCGCTCTGGTCATACATATCGACATATGACTGAACCATATCAACCTGTCTATCGGGTTCAATTATATAAAGTAAGGGATGATGGCTCCTGAAAGTATCCCAAAGCCAGTCATCAACATAAAACGGATTACCGTTGTCATTGTGTATCTTCCTGTCGTAACCGCTGAAATAACGTCCGTATTCCGAAATATTTACCATCCGCTCGAATCCACGGTAAAGACATGTATAAAATATCCTTAACTGTCTTTCGGTACCACCTTCAGCATAGATCCTGCCAAGTGCATCTCTCCATATCCTGTAGCTTTCATCACTTATACCCTCAAATGATTTGCCTGTTGTTTCACGGACAAGATTATCCTTTGCCTGTGCTTCATCAATATATGATATTCCAATTCTTATTTCAACGGGCTTGTTCAGATCGTTAAATGTTATATATACGCCTGCTCTACGTCCGCTTATTTCATTACCTGTAACTGTATTTTTCCCGTCAAATATTCCTGAAGAACTAAAAGGCACTGAAGATTCCGCGTGAAAATATTGTTTTGTATTTCTGGATTCTTCCCATCCTTCGATTGTATTATTACCAGTAATCCTGAATGAAGCCTGGCCATTGGATCTGAAAACTATATTGGCAGGCTTATCGTCTTGAAATACAAATCTGTATAAAACAGCTCTTTCAGTTGTTGTCCATTCTGCTATTATATTATGATCTTCAAGCAAGACTGCATGTTTCCATGGATGAACCTCTTCCAGATCATGATCGTAGTTTGATGCAATTGCCTCAGGATCAAAAGATACTTCTCCCGGGAAAGGCATCAGGCTGGTGACATATCCCTGTCTGTATGCAGGCATATTCAGGGCGAAACCATATATCTTATCTGAAAGATATCTGTCGCCGAGTCCGGGCTTTGTAACCGGAAATACACGTGCCATGCTGTGGGGCCTGTGAACGGTAGGATTTTTTGTGGTAAGTAAGGGGGCCACACCACCGATATTGGGATCGACATAGCGTGTTACATCAGCATTATTGCATGCAGATATTATTATTAAAAAAGCTGAGATAATAATGTACTTACGCATAATATATTGATATTTATGATTTAGAACTCCACTTCGACGAACTTAACCTCATATGGATTAAGTTTCAGTGATTTAACCGCTACTCCCAGAGCTTTGCCGGTTGAATTCACTTCTGTTATTTTTTTAATTGTTTTGCCCGGTATTGCAGAAGAAATATCAAGTCCGGCAGGCTTACCTTCTAGTTCACGGAACCGCAGCAGGAGGGCAGAATTATTATTAAATGCAGGCCTGGCATTCATCAGCAGCGCATTTGGCGAACCTTCAATTTTCAGGGTGTTCAGGGATGTTGATTTTAAATCACCGGCAGCTGCCGGAAATGTTCTTGTGGGGAAAGGATTTCGTTCACCCCAGGCGTACTTAGTGGCAAAGGTGTTTGTTGTATCGGATGTTGATGTGATCTGGTAGCTCCAGCTGAAGGCGCCCTCCTGATAAGCCCTGAAATTTGTAAACCAGTAATTATTCATAACCCAGGAATACAGCCAGGGTTTCCCTTTCACCGGATAGGGTTCGAATTTTCCCATATTGAAGTCACTGAAATGCCATAGAGGCACCTCATTGCTTACAATGATCACCTGACCTGTATTTCCCCTTACTGAAACGAAGTTCTGTGCAACATTCCAGTCGGAAGAAGAACCCGGAAGCTGTTCTCCCTGTGTCAGAACACCTCCGATTGTTTCAAAAACGATCCTGGAATCCGACAGTGATACCGGAAATGCAATATAAAGTGCTTCAGGATCAGTAAGTATAAGTTTGTTGGCAACATACCTGAACTCTATCTTCCTTACATTCCTGTAGAGCCTGATCTCCGTCTGTAGGCCTTTCGGTATTCCCGGTGTACCTTTTTCAAAACCATCCAGGTCATAACTTATTTTTACACTTTCCCACACTTCACCGCTCACTCCTTTATCTACCTTGACATTTGTTACTGTAGTACGGTTAAATGGAGGCGTATCGCGTTTTTCAGATGTTTCCCTGACAGGCTGACCAAAATCATAGGGATTTTGTGAATCAACAAGATCCTGGTTAAGTCCTTTGTCAAACAAAGAACTGACTGATCCTGTTTTTTTGTCTATAACCAGTTTATAGTAGTTGTTTTCAAGAACTTCTGTTCCCGATGCTTGCAGAACCGGGGCGGGGTCGGAGGTAACCTCAACTTTCAGGGTCTTATACCCCATAGCCGGAATATCATCCACCTCCATGATCCAGTAAGCACCCTCCCGACGTTTTGTTAAAACCTGTGCAGGCACCTTTTTCTCTGTGGAAAGATCTATTATATCTACCTTGTTCTCGACAGGTATAACTTCATTATCGATAAATAGTTCTATATCGCCAGATCTTTTCCATCCCATAGAATTGATCACATAAATGACCGGGAAAGAAGCTTTTGAAAGGAAAGGCTGAAACCGTGCAAGGGCTTCTTCATTCAGCAGGGTTACTTTTTTGAGTGCTTCCCATGCATATGCACCTTTCTGAAGCCATTGTCTGGTTGAATTTTCCGAATAAGGATGGCTTATACTCTCATCGGCACCACAGGTATGCTCATCGAAGAAGATCGCATTCTCATTAATATGGTTAAGCTTTCCTTCTATTTCACTGGTCATCTCTCCTCCCATCATTGATACCATTGCAAAGAGTCCTTCATCAACCTGTTTCAGATTCTGGGTTCTTCTGACTTCTGCTGTTTCTCTCGAGGTGGAACC
>CAYQZL010000045.1:0-6198 GCA_964421975.1 uncultured Rikenellaceae bacterium | reverse complement strand
AGCCATGCATTGCGGAAAACCGGGAGCTTCCCGCTGTAATTTTTCTCAACATATTCAAAATATTCGCTTGCCACGGCAAGTCTAAGTTTCGGATATTCATATTTTTCATTCCATTTCTCCACCCATTCACATGCAATAGTCGATGGAGGTGCATTGTCGGTATAATAACCTGAGAACTGTATTCCTATCCTGTCGAAAGGAAATTCCCTGATGTCCAGATCAGCCAGATGATTCAACATATTTTCGGGTTTGAACTCCTTACTTTCAAGTCCGAAGAAATTTCCCGTCATATAATGATCAGCCCTGAAAGCCAGAAGTCTTGCACCCGAAGGTGCTTCCCACCAGAATGCAGTGGGTTTATCAAAAGGCAGGATTGATCTTGTTTCGTTGATTCCCATATTAAGGTACTTAACACCTGTATTCTTAAAATAATCCGGCATACACCATGCTATTCCGTTAACATCGTTTTGCATGGCAAGCTTTACCGGAATTCCCAGTCTGTCAAATTCTTTCAGAGGCTGAAGGAAATCGTACATGAGATTTTCATCCGAAATCTCGGCCATGTTGGCATACATACCTGTAATTTCAATACGTCCTTCTTCAATTCTCTTTTGCAGTCTTCCTATCTGGGATGAGGGTCTTGACCGCAGATACTCCCTGGTTACCCAGGCTGATTCACATGTCCAGCGGAACTTTGCATCATCCGGTAGATTATCTGTCTGATCGCAATAATCGAGAGCATAGTCAATATACCTCATGTGTTCGGCAAGTATTTCCGACTGCGGACGGGTATAACCAATATCTGTGTGTGAGTGCTGGACAAAGTAGATCTGCCATTTTTTTGGCGGAACCAGAGTAAAGGAATATTTCTCCGCTGCTTTGTCGTCGATCTTTGCAGAAACAGTAATCTTCCTGGGCTTGTTTACAGCAGGAAAGGTAAGCAGGTACCTGTTATTTCCTCTTAACAGTTCGGCTTTCAGGATCTCTTTACCACCAAAGGCAAAGCTTATCTTACCCGGGGATTGAGACCTATAGCTGGCTACAATTTGTTGAAAGGATTTACCTCCTTCTTTGAAAAGGACGGGGGCATTCTTAAAATCAACTTTTGATGGTGCTGTACTCTGACCGTTGATCTGGATGGCAGATACACATATGACCAGTGCTATCAGAAGTATTGGCAAACGGATTTTTTGCATGGGATTTAAGTTTAATGCTTTAAATAAATATGGTACGCAGGTCAGAAAGATACTGAATTAAACAATATAAATCTTAACTCTGGGGCATGCTGAAAAAGATTAAATCCAATAACCGTAAAGCTCGCAAAGAATTTTCGCAAAGATCGCAAAGGATATGGTATCGGTATTTTAACTTTGCACGCTTTGCGCTTTCTTTGCGTACTTTGCGGTTAAATATGAGTTTTTCGATTACGTTTTTGTTAGCACTCCAGGCTATATTGGTATACCAATTAAGGTCAGGGTTTGCCATTGAACTTGGATATAGGCCCGTGAAAACAGATTCACCTAAAGCGACATTAGTTGAGCTGAGGTATGCCTGTGTTACATAATTACCAATTTCCTGGTTACCTGTCTGACCTGCACTTAATCTAAGCTTTAGGATTGATATTGAAGGAATTCCCTCAATAAAATCTCCTGCCCCATATTCCATGCTACAGAACCTGAGGGGAAGAAACCGTATTTTGAGTTAGCGCCGAATTTTGATGAACCATCTATACGACCGGTAAGTGTCAGCAAATATTTGCCTTTATAATTATAGCAAAAATATACATTTATCAGACAACTGCCTTATATTCAATTTATTTCTTCGTAGTATAAAAACATCGTTTTGCTGATGTTTTTGTACATTGTTTAAAACGTTTTTATACATTTTTCCTGATGCCGTTATAAATTATTTCTGATACTTTTTTACATTATTTGAAAATTGTTTCATATTTTCACCTAACTATAAATTTCTATTTATTTCCTTAAAATTAACTACGTATGAAAAGAACTCGCAATTACTTTTGGCCCATAAGGCCAGATGTGAATTTTCACAAGTTCCTTCGAACTCTGAAAATTGTGACTATTCTTCTGTTTTGTGGATTGGTGCTTCCCACCTTTTCACTTAGTGCAGAGAACTCTTCCGGTAATGATCTTTCCGGATCAGTTGTTGATCAGCAGCAAATCAAAGTATCCGGAACTGTCACGAATGCTCTTACTGGTGAAACACTAACAGGTGTAAACGTTGTTGTTACCGGAACAAATGTGGGAACGATTACCGATATTGACGGGAAATACAGCATTGAGGTTCCTCCCGGATCACAAAGTCTGACATTCTCATTTATCGGGATGGATCCACAAGAAATTACTATTGGTGCATCAACCCAGATTAACGTAACTATGGTTGAGACGGCATTTGGTCTTAACGAGGTTGTAGTTATTGGTTATGGTACAATGAAAGAAAAGTGACCGGTTCCGTATCGAGTGTACCACCTGAAAAACTGGTTAACAGGCCAATTATAAACGTTGGAGAAGCACTGCAGAACAGAGTCGCGGGTGTTCAGGTAATTAGGCAAGCTGCCGGTGATCCGGGCGGCAGGCCTCAAATTCGAATCAGGGGTACAAACTCCATTAATACCAGTTCTGATCCTCTGTTTGTAGTGGATGGAATAGTTGGTGTGCTCAATGCCTTGGAAAACCTAGATCCTGCAGATATTGCATCTATCGACATTTTAAAAGATGCATCATCAACAGCTATTTATGGTGCACGTGGAGCAAACGGGGTCATCATGATAACTACCAAGCGTGGGGTTGCAGGCGAAGTAAGAGTCAACTACGATGGTTCAGTCTCAGTTGGTATCAAGACAAGAAGAAACGACGCAGTAAATGCCGACCAGTTTATGTACCTTTATGAACAGGCATTTAACAATACGCCTAAGTATGGAAACCTGGTATCAACAAAGGATTTTCGTGGCCCAAATGCAGCAGGATTATCATGGAATAATATGCCATATTTGTTTGAACAGGTAGCAAAAGACTCGTATTTACCTGGGCTTAATTTTATAGGTAACGATGGAAACTATTATAAACCAAGATTTAACACGTTGTTGGATGATGAAGTTTTCAGAAACGCTATATCAAATAAACAACATGTTCAATTGAGCGGCGGAACGGAAAAAGGAAAATACTCTTTAACTATAGGTAGTGACAACACGGAATCGCTTTTGAAAGAATCGTACAACAACCGGTTGAATGCCAGAGTGACCCTGGACAATGAACTTACTAAATGGCTCAAATTGAGCGCCAACATAGCATATGCAAAAAGTAAAAAAGACCGAATGAGTAGTGATTTGATGAGAAATACCTCGGAATATTTTGCTATTTTGCCAGCATATCAGTATCCTAATGATCCTGCAATATATGGAACTTTTGCAGGAACATGGCCTACTGCCAGGGACTTTAATGTTGGTGAGAACCGGCCAGGTTCAACTTTTATGCTGAATCAAGACGAAGGCTATTACCAACAAGACGAATTTACCGGAGCATTTGAACTAACTGCACAAATTACACCAGACTTGACTTTTAGAACAAACCTCTCTTTTGATAACAGGAATCAAACGAGTAGATGGTTTAGTGGAGATTACCAGGGCAGACGTAATTCAGATGCAAGGGGTGAACATTGGTTATGGCAATATTGGCAATCCGAAAACTATTTCAACTATTCGAAAACAATAGGTGATCATCAAATAACCGGTTTGCTTGGGCTTTCATGGTCTGAAAATAAATATGACTATTTAAATTCACAGGCATCCAAATTCTCTTCAACTTTTTACCTTTGGAACAATTTAGGTGCGGGTAGCAATCCACCTACAGTAGGCTCCAGCAATACCAGGGGTTCGTTAAACTCTTATTTTGCCCGTGCTACTTATAGCTACCAGGGCAAATATATGTTAACAGCAACCGGGCGTATTGACGGTTCATCAAAATTCGGGAGCAACTCTAAATATGGTTTCTTTCCATCGGTTGGTGTTGCATGGAGAATCTCTAAAGAGGGTTTTCTGGCCGACAACGAATTAATATCTAACCTTAAACTGCGTTTAAGTTACGGACAAACCGGTAACCAGGAAGTTGGTAATTTTATAACACAAACGTATATTAGTAACGCCAATGTTTTATTGGCAAATGGCTACAATGCAGGCCTTTATCCAGGCTCTACAGGTAACGATAACCTGAAATGGGAAACAACAACACAGTACGATATTGGTCTCGATCTTGGCCTGATAAAAGATAGGATCAACTTAACTGTGGATGTGTATAATAAATTGACGACCGACATGTTGTTTAATCTTCCATTACCTCAATCAACTACAACAGGTAGTGCTTACGTAAACTATGGTTCGGTTAAAAACACCGGCATCGAGTTCTCATTGAACACGTTCAACTACCAAAAGAAAAACTTTTCATGGGAGACTCTCTTTACAATAGCAGCCAATAGAAATGAGATTATGGAACTCGGCCCTACTGGTGCCGACATTTACACGGATACCGGAGCAGGTAACGGAACCAGCGTTTATAGAGTTGGAGAACCAATCGGAACATTCTTTGGATTGAACCGCATGGGAACCTGGGGCACTATGGAAGCAGTGGAAGCAGCGCGTTATGGCAGAGTACCGGGAGATTTGAAATTTGAAGATGTGAACAATGATGGAAAAATTGAGCTGCTGACTGACGGCGATGTTATTGGTCGCGCATATCCGAAATTCTATGGTGGCTTAAACAACACATTTACTTATAGAAACTTTGATGCAAGTATTGACATTATGTTTGTAGGCGGAGTTGACAAAGCTATTGTGCATGAGTCTGCAGAAGACCGCCAGTTTGTAAATGGTATGATGAATACAGTTTTGGATGGATGGCGTCCTGATCATCAGGAAACAATGATTGCTCAGGTTCGTGCCGGAAATGCCGGTGCACGCTACGACTCATACCCTGACACCCATATGATTTGGAACGCTGCATACATTAGGGGGCAGACGGCTTCACTAGGTTATACTATCCCTGGAAACCTTGGTGGTATTGATAGATTGAGAGTTTATGCCACTGCAGATAATTTCTTTTTGTTGACCGCAGTTGAACTTCCAGGTTATGATCCTGAAGGTAGTGCTATACAGAAAATTAATACAAGGGTACCAAATATTGATAAATATCAGCATCCGGTTCCTACAACCTTCAGCTTGGGCGTTAATATCAGTTTCTAATTTTAAAATTTTCATATTATGAAATACATATTAAAAAACAACATAGCATTAAGATTCACTATGCTTTTGGTGATATTCCTGATGGCGCTTAGTGGTTGCGAGGACTTTCTGAAAGAAGTGCCTACAAATCAACTTACTACTGCAGCAGATCTAACCAGTATACAATATAAAGAACCTTTTACAGTTGGACCTTACCGACGTTTGCAGGACTGGACTAGTGGAGCTGGAGACTGGGGAAATAATATTCCATCTACAATTGAGTACCCAACTGGCGGTGCATACACAGATGAGCCGCACGTTCTGTTCAATAAATTTGCGACCAATCAGGTAACAGGCAGTTTACTCGACGATTACAATAATCCTTGGTTTTATTGGTATTCAGGTGTACAAGACTGTAACCTCTCTATCCAACAACTTCCTTTGATTAAGATGAGTGAGACAGACCTTAATAAAGCTTTGGGAGAAGTACGTACCTTAAGGGCATTCTATTATTTTTGTATTGTTCGCTACTGGGGTGATGCTGTTCTTGTAACAGAACCAATGACAGATGTGTGGGCAACAGAGTTGCCTCGTACCAGTCTGAAAACAATTTATGATGAAATAATTATTCCAGACCTTGAATTCGCAGTTGCCAATCTTCCGGCAGGCAGATCCACGATTGGTCGCGTAACACAGGACGTAGCCCGGGCAATACTGGCAGATGTATATATGACCGTTGCCGGTTATCCTTATCAGGAAGTGGCTACCAGTCCGGATAAAGACTGGTGTGGCACAGCAGCCTGGACAGCTCAGACCTATCCCGTTGCAAGTGGCGTTGAATTCTTAAAAAAGGCACAAACACAACTTAACGCGTTGTATAATAGTGTATATGCATTGGGGTCCTATGATAATTTGCGCGATCCGGCTATGAACAATAAGGGGGAAGCAATTTTTCAGGTGCAATA
>CAYQZL010000044.1:0-28902 GCA_964421975.1 uncultured Rikenellaceae bacterium | reverse complement strand
AACCGTGGTTTCCGTGTTCAGTTCTCATCTGCGATTGGTCCTTACAAAGGTGGTATCAGATTTCACCCGACTGTGAATCTTGGAATTTTGAAATTTCTTGCTTTTGAACAGGTATTCAAGAACAGCCTCACAACACTTCCGATGGGTGGTGGCAAGGGTGGTTCGGATTTCGATCCAAAAGGAAAATCCGATAATGAGGTAATGCGTTTCTGCCAGAGCTTTATGACAGAACTATTTCGCCATATCGGTGCCGATACTGATGTACCGGCAGGGGATATCGGCGTAGGAGGCCGGGAAATAGGATTTCTCTTCGGACAATATAAAAGACTTAAGAACGAATTCACTGGAGTGCTTACAGGCAAAGGCATTGAATGGGGAGGTTCACTTATCCGTCCCGAAGCAACAGGCTACGGTGTCACATATTTTGCCGAAGAGATGCTGGCAACAAGGGGAGTAAGCATTAAAGGCAAAACCGTATGTATCTCAGGATCCGGCAATGTCGCACAATATGCAACCGAAAAAGTGACCCAGCTTGGGGGAAAGGTTGTAACATCATCTGACTCAAATGGCTTCATTTACGATCCGAAAGGTATTGATGCTGAAAAGCTTAAATACATCATAGAGCTTAAGAATGTAAAAAGGGGAAGGATAAAAGAGTATGCCGACAAGTTTGGTGCAGAGTACCATGAAGGGAAAAGGCCATGGGGAATAAAATGTGATATTGCCATGCCAAACGCAACCCAGAATGAGATCGACGAGGAAGATGCAAAGACACTGATAAAAAACGGATGTATCTGTGTGGCTGAAGGAGCCAATATGCCCTCCACACCCGATGCAGTGGAAATTTTCCTCAGGGCAAAGATACTGTATGGTCCGGGTAAAGCAGCAAATGCAGGAGGTGTTGCCACATCAGGACTTGAAATGACCCAGAATTCAATGAGACTGCCATGGTCAAGGGAAGAGGTTGATGAAAGACTTCATACCATTATGAAAAATATTCACAGTACCTGTGTAAAATTCGGCACAGGCGACGACGGATTCATCAATTATGTCAACGGAGCTAATATTGGCGGATTTGTAAAAGTGGCCAATGCTATGATAGCCCAGGGACTTGTTTAATGCAACTTATTGATACACATACCCATCTTTATTGTTCAGCCTATGATCACGACAGGGATGAGATGATAAACAGATCAATCTCCGCCGGGGTCGTGAAGCTTCTTATGCCCAATGAAGATATTGAATCAATTGCTTCACTGCTTGCTGCTGCAGAGAAATATAAAGGTATTTGTTATCCGATGATCGGCCTTCATCCGACATCTGTTAAAGCAGATTATCAGGAACAACTCGAAAGACTGGAAAGCATTGCTTCAGATCACAAATTCATTGCCATAGGAGAAATCGGTATTGACCTGCACTGGGATAAAACATTTATTGAAGAACAGACAGAAGCATTCTGCAGACAGGTGGCATTTGCCGTGGATTCGGGTCTTCCCGTGGTAATTCACTCAAGGAATTCAATTGGCGAAGTATTCTCAGTTCTGGAGAAATTCAAAGGATCAGCGCTCAAAGGAGTATTGCATGCATATTCTGCCGATCTGAAGTCGGCAAAAAAAGCCGTCGGCATGGGATTGATGATCGGTATCGGAGGACCGATCACATATAAAAATTCCATCCTTGGCAGTATTTGTAAAGCTATTGGTCCACAACATATTATACTTGAAACCGATTCTCCTTATCTGACTCCTGTCCCATACAGGGGAAAACGTAACGAGAGTTCTTATATTTGTATCATAAACAGAAAGCTTGCAGAGTTTCTCGAAATGAAAGAGGAAGAGACTGCTCTGATAACGTATGAGAATTCATGCAGGCTTTTCAACTTATGATCAAATGGCAGAAAGGAAAAAAGAGACCTCGGTCCTGATTATTTACACCGGCGGTACTATCGGAATGGTACATGATCCCGGTACCGGATCACTGATCCCCATTGATTTCAAGCACATAACCGACCATGTACCGGTCATCCGTAATTTCGGATTCGACCTGCAGGCCGTGTCATTCGATCCTGTTAAAGATTCCTCGAATATAGATCCCGATGTATGGATAAAACTGGCAGAGACGATAGAAAAGAACTATGATCGTTTCGATGGTTTTGTTGTATTACACGGTACAGATACGATGGCTTATTCAGCTTCGGCTCTCAGTTTCATGCTGGAGAATCTTTCAAAACCTGTAATACTGACAGGATCACAGCTGCCGATTGGATTACCCCGCACTGACGGACGTGAGAATCTCATCACCTCCATTGAAATTGCAGCTGCCCGTCAGAATGGTTCTCCTCTTGTTCCGGAAGTATGTATCTATTTCGACAGTGAACTGACCAGAGGTAACCGTACAACCAAATTCAGTGCGGAACATTTTGATGCATTCAATTCCCCCAATTATCCTCCTCTTGCCGAAGCAGGATTACATATCAGGTATAACACCGGTATAATACGTTATCCGGAAAAAGCTGAAAAGCTTGAAGTTCACAGGACATTTGACAACAATGTTGCCATATTAAAGCTCTTCCCGGGAATCAACAGGAATTTTGTCAGGGCTGTGATCAGTACAAAGAATTTAAAAGCATTGATCATTGAGACATTTGGTTCAGGAAATGCTCCTACATACAAATGGTTTTTAGATGATCTCAGGGAATTTATCCGGAATGGTGGAATAATTTATAATGTAACACAGTGTCATGGCGGCAGTGTAGAGATGGGTCTATATGAAACAAGCCGTGAGATGCTGGCAGCGGGTGTAGTAAGCGGGAAAGATATTACCTCTGAGGCTTCCGTGACCAAGCTCATGCTTCTTCTGGGTTGTTGTCCCACACGTGAAAAAGTGATTGAAGCATTGGGAAAACCTTTAGCCGGAGAGATATCCTGAAGGTTTTATTGAAATATTTTGTAATTTGCGCCGCCGTAAAATGGCTTAATAACGATAAAACCCTCCTTCGCTGCATCCTTCGCCAAGGCTACGGATGCCAAAGAAAGCTACGGAGGGCGAAGGTGATAAATGTATGGCCCTCCTTCGCCAAGGCTACGGAGGGCGAATCCCTCCTTCGCCAAGGCTACGGAGGGCGAAGGGAGAGATGCAGGAGTGGTTTAACTGGCCCGCCTGGAAAGCGAGTGTACTCCAAAAGGGTACCGGGGGTTCGAATCCCCCTCTCTCCGCAACTCCAAATTACTCCCGTCAGACTGCCGGCTGACGGGTTTTTGTTTTTAATCAGGCCGAGCCAGGCTCGCCTGAGCGAGGACAGATTAAAAACAAAAACCCAATGAGCGAAGCGAATTGGGAGTAATTTGAAGTTGCAGGGATCCCCCATCGGGGATCACGGCCGAACGCAGTGAGGCCGTAATCCCTTTTAATTCGAATGATCTGTTTTAGCTTTGCAAGGATCCAACCCAGGGGATCACGGCCGAACGCAGTGAGGCCGTAATCCCTTTTAATTCGAAGAATTGATGAAGCTTTTTCAGCAATCCCTTTATAAATTTCAGTCGAATTACATCCGTCAAAACTTCAGCAAAAAGTTCAAACACTCTCTGTCCTGCAACAAATAACAAAATTTTGCTATTAAAATTAATCTCAGTATCTTTGTTACCATCGTAACTATTACGGCAGTAACTATATTTTAAGATCATGAGATTTTATAACAGAACAAGTGAACTTACAGAGCTGGACCGGATAAAGAAACTGTCCTTCAACGATTACTCAAGGCTGACTGTCGTAACAGGAAGAAGAAGGATCGGAAAAACGAGTCTTATAATGAGATCCACTGAGGATACTCTGACTGTTTATCTTTTTGTCGGGCGGAAGAATGAGGCAACACTTTGCTCTGAATTTATCCCGGTCATAAGTAAGTCACTCGACACTTTTGTCCCGGAAGGAATCAAAACTTTCAGGTCGTTATTCCAGTATATGATGGAATTAGCTGCCAACCGTTCCTTCAACCTTGTAATTGACGAATTCCAGGAATTCTTCAATATTAATGAATCCGTGTACAGCGATATGCAGAACATCTGGGACAGTTACAGGAAGAAATCGCATATGAATTTGATTGTCAGCGGATCAGTCTATTCACTGATGCAAAAGATATTTCTTAATGCAAAAGAATCTTTGTTCGGCCGGGCAGATAATATAATTAAGCTGTCAGCCTTCGATACTGTTACTTTAAAAGAAATAATGAAAGATAATTACCCGCAATACACAAATGAAGATTTGCTGGCATTATACACCTTTACAGGCGGCATTCCAAGGTATATAGAATTATTCTGTGATAATGGCAGGCTGGATAAAGACGGAATGATCGAGTTTATGGTTCGTGAAAACTCTTCTTTTACAGACGAAGGAAAGAACCTCCTTATTGAAGAATTCGGGAAAAACTACGCTACCTATTTTTCAATATTAAGTTCCATTTCCGGTGGAATAAATACTCAACCTGAAATAGAAGCAGCCTTAGGCAACAAAAGCGTAGGAGGTCAGTTAAAAAGGCTTATTGAAGATTATAATATTATTGTCCGGCAAAGGCCTGTTTTATCAAAAAAAGGAACGCAGGCTGTCCGTTATGAGATCCATGATAATTTTATTCGTTTTTGGTTTAACTACTTTGACCGTCACCGTTCATTGATTGAAATCAGGAACTTCAAAGGTTTGGAAAGTATAATAAAATCTGATTATGCAACTTATTCGGGAAAAATGCTGGAACGCTATTTTAAGCAGCAGTTTGCAGAAAATAATCTTTATCGCGAAATTGGTTCATGGTGGGAATTTAAGAACGGCGAAAATGAAATAGATATAGTTGCACTAAAGCTTGAAAAAAAGCAGGCTGTGGTAGCAGAAGTAAAGCGCCGGAAGAAAAATTTTAAGCAGGGATTACTGGCAGCAAAAGCAGAATACCTGAAGCATAAAGCATTGCAAAAATACACCATAGAAACAAAATGCCTGTCTTTAGAAGATATGTAAGGATTTTTTTGAAAGATACTGACAGAGATAATTCATCTCTGCTTCTTTCAGGATACCATCCAGTGAAGTTTCAGCGAATTCAGAGCGGGTAACTCCCTCTCCGACTAAAGCCCGGAATAAAATTATATTTTGTCCTGTTTACCATCCTTTCCCTGTTGCCGCTATCCCGTTCAGGTCCCATACTATTTTACCTGCTCTGATTGTAAGTTCGGCAACAAGCTTTTGGGTTCCTTTCAGCTTTTCACCGCTTATATCGAGAAAACCGAAATCACCTTTCATTATACTGAAAACTGCAATATCGGCTTCCGATCCGATATCAAGGTTACCCAGATCGGGTCTGTTCATCATCATGGCGGGATTCCATGTTGATCTCAGTATAACATCCTGAAGCGTTAATCCCATATTCAGAACTTTCGACATAAGATTGGCCATATCTTTCATTCCGCTGTTCATACTGCCTGTATGAAGGTCCGAACTGATTGCATCTGCAATAAATCCCTGTTTTACCGATGGGATTGCCTGTTTCCATGTAAAAGACCCGCCTCCATGACCAAGATCGAACTTGATCCCGCGTTTCTGAGCTTCGAAAACAAAAGGTTTTACTTTGCCGTTTTCATCAACTACCGTTTCCCTTGAATCGGGAAAATAGGCATAGGGATGTGTGAAAATATCTCCCGGACGAAGGTGTTTCATAAATAACTCCTCAAGTGACAGCGGCGGAGTAGCTGATCCGAAATCTATCATAACCGGCAGATTTGCCAGTTTGCCTGCCATGACAGCACTGTCAGTCGGCCCCCACTCATGCCCGTTATAATGGGCAAGCTTGATCCCGACTATTACCGACGGATTCTCCTTTGCACATCTGGCCGTTCTCCGTGGATTCATATCAAGAGTTGTCTGTTCAAACGGACCTCCCCTCATTCCCTCTGCAGCAATATTTAAGAAAGCCAGAACCCTTGTCTGGGAATTGTCGATAGTCTGCCTCTTGAAATCAGGGAATGATCTCCATCCAGAACTTCCCACATCCACAAAGGTTGTTACTCCTGCACGGAACGAAAAAGCATCTGGCTGGACCGAACTCGGACCATTCATCAACCCCTGATCCATTTTTGTACCATAATAAACATGGACATGGAGGTCGATGATGCCGGGTGTAACATACATTCCTGAAGTATTTATCACCCGCCTGGCTTCAGATACATCGATGCTTTTTGCTATCCTGGCTATTTTACCATCTTTAACAGCAACATCCATTATTCCGTCGGTCCGGTTTTTCGGATCTATTACATGCCCGCCTTTCAAAAGAATATCATAGGTCTGGGCATCAGCCATCACCGGTTTCATCAACAGGAAGATGGTAAGAATCAATACTATATTTTTCATCAGTAACTATATTTAAGTGGTTTCAATTTATTCAGCCTGTTATCTGGCAGCATTCTGTATCTTAAGGATTGCCTGAGCAAACAGATCCATATCCTCTTTTGTTCCAAGCATGGCATTTTGCATTATCCAGACAGCTTCCTCGTAACATGCCTTTTCAGCTACTCTGCAGGATACATCTTTATATGATACCGATTCCGGGATTGCATAACACATGAAATTCTTATTCTGGAAAAGAGGTTGTCTGTACAGGGGTTGCGGATAACCCATAAAGCATGGGACTCCTTCTGCTGCAAGCATCTTTGCAAATTCAGCTTTAGGCAGGTTATTAAATTGACTTTTATCGTATTTGAAAATATAAATATGATAACTGTGAATTGTCTCTCCTTTTCCCCTTTTCAGAGGTTCTATTCCATCTATTTTTTCAAGAAGTGAATTAAGATACGTTCCGTTTTCATGCCTTCTTTCTGTTTGCTCTTTCAGCCTCTTAAGCTGGCTCAGAAGAAGGCTGGCCTGTAACTGGGTTATCCTGTAGTTACAGCCAAGATAATGATGTTCATACCACTCCCCTCCTTTTATGCGGCCTACATTCCTTAAGGAATCTGTCATATCGGATAACTTCCGGTCATTTGTGATTACTATTCCACCCTCTCCGCTTGTAAGGTTTTTGGAAGACTGGAAACTGAAACAACCTGCATCACCAATGCTGCCAAGCTTTTTACCGTTATATTCTGCTCCATGGCCATGACAGGCATCTTCTATAACTTTTAAACCATGCCTTTGCGCAATTAACATTATCCTGTCCATTTCACAGGCCTGACCGGCAAAGTGAACAGGTATTATGGCTTTTGTTCTTGAAGTAATTGCCTTTTCTATTTCCGCAGGATCAATATTGTATGTATCAGGATCAATATCGACAAAGACCGGCACGCAGTTGGCTTCCAGAACTATGGAGGCAGTGGCAATGAAGGTATATGGAGTTATTATTACTTCATCTCCCGGTTTTACTCCACAAGCAATGAGTGCGATCCTTAGTGCGACAGACCCATTTACGCAGGCAAGAGCATATTTTGATCCACAGAACTCAGCAAATTCACTTTCAAACCTGGCAACAATATCGCCGCAGTCAGGATTACCCCACCTGCCACTTTTAACAACATTTGTTATTTCATCAACATCCGTCTGATCAAATATCGGCCAGGGAAAAACAGTATTAACAGTTTTTGGTCCTCCGTTTATTGCAAGTTTTTCTTTCATTGGAAGATTATTTATTGATGTGTTTGTAACATAGTTTTATTGCTTCAAGTGATGAGGCCGGCATACATTCAGCCGGAAGAGTGTTGTTTTCAACACATCCGGCAAAGTATACCAGTTCATTATTATAACCGGTGGTTGCATCATCCGAAGGTACCTCCCGCACACTTATATCATCTGCAATACAGATGACGTTATCCCTCAGGGAGGTATACATCATACTGGCTCTCTCAAACTGAGCCAGATAACCGGCCTGAAATGGCAGATTAATATGAAATCTGTTGCCTCCCTCTATACTTACACGTAAGTCCTTTCCTGAATACTTCCACATTGCACTTATATAATCATGTCTGCTGATACTTCCCGGGAGGTAGCTGCACTCTATACTGTCAGGCACTCCGTAAAGATAAGTGGCAAAATCAATATCATGTATGACAAGATCAAATAATGCTCCGCCTGATGTGTCTGCAACGGCCTTTTCAACCCATTGCCCCCAGCCCGGCCTGCCTGAAAACCTGTGAAGTGACAGGAATTTAAGATCCCCGAATTCGCCTGTTCCGACCCACTTCTTAAGCTGCCTGTACGCCGGCATAAAACGTACAACATGACCGACCATAAAGATCTTGTTTTTCTTTTCCGCCAAATCAATCAGCTCTTCCGCCTGAGCAATATCCAGACAAATGGGTTTTTCCAGAAAAACATGCCTGCCGTATGACAAAGCAAGTTTAGCCATCTCATAATGAAAAGCGGTAGGCACACATATAACTACAGCATCCGTATCTTCAGATTCCAGACAAATTTCAGGATCAGAGTACTTTCTTACATTCATGAGTCTTTCAGCTCTTATATTTCCGGTTGAAATGTTTCCCGCCTTAGAATGAAGTGTTTTTTCAATAAGATCCGTATCCCTGTCAACTATTGCTTGCAATTCCAGGTTTTCATTATTTAAAATATTTATTGTGTGAGTCAATCCCATGAATCCGAATCCTATAACTGCTATTTTCTTCATATGCCGACAGGTTAATGCTTACTAATCCCTTTATTTTATACTACATAATCAGGAAAACTAAAGTAATCTAATAAAAATAAAAGAAATAATATTGAATTATCTTATATTAATAGTATTTTGTCAGAATAATTAAATATTCTGTTAAATAACATGTAATTAAGTACCAGTATGAAAGCGCAATTTCAAAAAATACTTATAAATCAGCAATCCTCGTTCATAGCGAAACAGCTGGATCAGCCGCATTTCGACAGCATCTTTCATTTTCATCCGGAATATGAATTGAAATATGTTATTCAGAGCAGAGGGAAGAGGTTTGTCGGAGAAAGCATTGAGAATTTCATGGAAGGAGATCTTGTTCTTGTAGGACCCAATATAATGCATTACTGGAAAAATGATCCGGCATATTATGAAACAAATAAGTACCGGGCTAGCGCGTATCTTGTTATGTTTTCAGAAGATTGTTTTGGTGATGATTTCTTTTCCATTCCGGAAATGGCCCCTGTAAAGGATCTTTCTTCGAGAGCCAGAGGAGGACTCAGTTTTACCCTTGAACACAGAAGTGCGATTCCTCAAAAGATGAAGCGTCTTGTAAATGCCGAAGGGCCAGCAAAAGTAACCGGTCTTATCGATATATTGTACGATCTTGCACAAACAAAAAGCCGTCCCATACTTTCCGAAAATTTTATAAAGGATAAACCGTTAATATATAAGGACTTAAGCATGGACAGGCTTCGCAAGGTCCATGACTTTGTGATAAATAATTTCCAGAACAGGATCACACTTCAGGATGTGGCGGAAAAGGCTAATTTGACACCTCATGCTTTTTGCAAATATTTCAGAAAATCCACACAGAAAACATTCATCACCTTTCTTATTGAATTAAGGATCTGTCACGCAAAAAAACTTCTTATTGAGAATTCGCTGACAATAACCGAAATCTGCTATTCATCGGGATTTGATAATCTTTCCTATTTCAACCGTGCATTCAAGTCATTGACGAACATGACACCAAAAGAATACCGGAGTCAATACAATAATAAATTTTCCGTTGCATAGGGATTTCCACTCGTTTCAACAATTGAAGATCATCAGGTAAAGTTAAATACTACTTTTTTGTTTTTACCTTATGCCCGATGGTGGCATAAAAAAGAATATAAAGATAAATCGGTATCACTATCCAGTAAGCAACCCGGGCATCAAGCACATCAGCTATTTTCCCGTAAAGAAGTGGGATAAGGGCAGCTCCTGAAATAGCCATTACCATCATGGAGGATCCTACTTTGGTAAAGCGTCCCAGACCTGCAATTGCCAAAGGCCATATTGAAGGCCACATCAGGGAATTTGCCAGGCCAAGTAATGCAATTAACATTACTGAAATGAATCCTTTTGTGAAAAGGGCGATAAAAGCAAAAACTATTCCCAGTATTGAAGAAATTATCAGGGCATGATTCTGCCTGAAATATTTGGGAATGCAGATGATGCCTACAATATACCCGACGAGCATGGCGAATATGGTAAAAGATGAAAAAAATCTGGCTGTTGAGATGGGGATATCCAGATAAACTCCATAGCTTATTATAGTATTACCTGCAATAACCTCAACACCGGTATAAAGAAATATTGCCATCACTCCCAGAAGAAGGTGTGGAAACTGGAATATACTGGTCTTTGAAAGGCTGTCCTCATCTGATATAGCATTTTCTTCTTCTGAATTAATATCCGGAAGATTTGAGATATAGAGAAACACTGCCAGAAGTATCAGAGTGATCATTATCATCAGGTAAGGCACAATTACCCTTGAAGCCAGTGCAGTCAGTTCCAAATCCTTTTCTGCAGGATTCATATTGGCAATTTTTGCCACTATCTCATCAGCTCCGCTGAGTGTAATGAACCCCAGTATTGCAGGAGCGAGTACACCTGCAATACCGTTGCATATACCCATTATACTGATACGTTTTGCTGCACTTTCTATCGGCCCGATAATTGTTACATAAGGATTTGCTGCAGTCTGTAACAAAGCTATCCCGGCACCCTGTACAAAAAGTCCGGTAAGAAACAGCCCGTAGGTCCTGGTAAGTGCAGCGGGTACGAAAATAAGAGAACCTGCAGCCATAATAAGCAATCCCAGTGTCATTCCACGCTTGTAACCGGTACGTTCCAGCAGCCAGCCTGATGGAACCGACATGAAGAAATAGGCTATATAGAATGAAAAAGCGACAAGATAGGACTGGAAATTATTGAGTTCACATGCAATTTTAAGATAAGGGACCAGAACCGCGCTCAGCCATGTGATGAATCCAAAAATAAAAAACAGGGCGCCTATGATCACAATAGGACTGGAAATACTCCTGTAGAATACTTTCAGCTTATTCATTTTACAGTAATATTAGTTTTAAGTTTATCCGGCAGTAATTATTCAATGTGGAAAACGGGCAGCATTATGGATCCTCAAAAAGATCTGGGTAATCACCTTGCCAGTTTTTGAACGGTCTCCAGTATGGTATTTTCAACACCTTCCGGGAATGTATTGGGCATTCCATACCAGAAGAATGATCCGAGTCCTTCATAGTTTTTCGCCTGTATATGAAGAGTTGAAGGAAGGTAACTTGATACATCATTTGTATATCCTGCCACTGAAATCAGCTTTTCCGGCCACATTTTCTTTACACCAAAACCATAGGGTGTTGTTGTTTCCCTTGAAAAACCGGCCAGCTTCCAGTTACCTATGTTAAGAGTATGATAATAAACCGGCATCACTTCAGGCATTGTCCCTTCATCAAGATATTTAAGCATCAGATTACTCCACTTAACATCTCTCTCGGCGCTTATATCACCTGCTTTATCGATATTACTGGCTCTCAGCTTCAGGATATCTTCTCTCGACCATGGCATAACCGGAATATTGATAGTATCTAGGAAAAATGAAACAGATCCGGTTATCTCGTTCATTTGCCTGTTTAATACTGAAATGACTTCATTTGCCAGTTTTTCCCCGCTTATATATTCCCCGTTATCTCTTGGATTTATATCTCCGGCTGTCCCCTGGAGGAAAATTGAATTTTCGGTATCTGTTCTCTCCTCAACCAGTTTACGCGCAACTCCCGGATAATTCGCACTTATTGTATAATGCAAGGTCCCGGCAGTGCTGAATACAGGATGGCAGGCAGCCAGAAAAAGATAACTTTCGGTATTGTCGGTGTATTGTACTTTCAAAACATCGACATCACTGTCATAAAGTTCCGAATGATCCTTAAGGCTTCTGTTATAGCCAATATCTGTCTTCCCCCTTCCGAAATACAGTCTGGCCGGCTTTTCTGCTGAAATTGCCTCATCAACTGATCTCAGAATGCCTTTCCTGACCACTGAATAAAGGAATAAGCTGTCAGGTAACTGGTTTGGAGGCTGCCATGTAAGCCAGTTCTGTGATACCGGAGCAAAATGTGTATGGGTTGAATTAATAAAAACCGCGGCAGCAGGTATTTTGTGTTTCTGATAAATCTCCTTTTTTACCATTCCTGCAAATGTATCATTTATACCACATACATCCAGGGATACTATCAGAACTGTATTACTACCACTGGTTATTGCCATTGTCCTTGCGCTAAGGTTACCCTCGGTCCGGTGTTCTCCCTCATATAGATTATTATTCTGATCGATTCCGTACAGTAAACCGCCTGCTATGGAGATCAGCTTTATATCTTCCTTATTTGTAAGATTGTTCCTGTAAGCAGCTTTAAGCCAGTATGCATCTTTCTTTTCAGGCTGGCATCTGTGTACTTCCCCATCACCAGTAAGAGCATAAAGATGACGATCATTTGCGGCAAGAGAGACAATGTTATTAAGAGGCGGGATCTTTGACCAGCCTTTTTTTAGAGATGAAACCGGTGACCTCCATACTTCTCCGCGATTGTCCGCAATATAAATATTATTCCTGTAAACAGTAATGCTGTTGACCGATCTGTCAACCGATGTTACCTTCTTCCACTTAATATTTCTTTCGTCTGACTGTAGCAATTCCCCGTTTTTGTTTACAGCAAAAAGCTTACCGCCTGACACAGCCAGTGCGTTTGTTCCGGATGAATTTCCTGCTTTTGTCCATTTACCTGTTTCGGACTGTTGCCTCCAGAGAATTTCCCCGTTGCTTATAATATATAGTTTTTCATCACTGCCGGAAAGTGAGCTTACTCCTGACAATGATTCCAGGTTTTTCCACTGCAGAGTGAAACGGCCGTCTCTTGGAGCACCATAACCACCCAGATGGAGTGATATGTTAGCCTGGTCAGGTTCGATACTGACAGATGAAGTCCCTGCCCTGTACTCCTGTGCACAGACCGCAAAAGGAATAATACTGAGTGCCAGAAGCAATAATCTATAAATAGTTGTCATTTTACGATATATTTTTTAATTATCTTCTTCTATGAGTCAATTATTGGCCTCGATGCCAATATCTTCAAGAACCGTTATGATTGCATTTTTTACTTTTTGTTCAACGTTATCCTTCAGGGGTGCCGGAAATCCTTTATATATCATACTGCTGTTCGGTTCATACCCTCCTTCATTCAATATCCTGACAGTCGGGATATAAAGCATGACTTCATTGCTGTAGCCTGCAATGAATAAATTCTGACCAGAATATTCATTTTTTATAAAAAGTGCATAATCCACAACAACTTCACCTCCTAATCCAATGAAGGTAAGGTCGTTTCCGAAACGTACTGCCTGTACCGGGTATTGGATCCTGCTCATATCCCACCCTTTATTATATGCTTCCAGTATCATTCTTGCCCGCCTCTGCCGGTATTTGTCCTGACTCAGGATTTCTTCCCTGTAATATTCAATATCAGCCGGCTGAAATTCCAGATCGATCAACCTGAATCCTGAACGGATGGGATCATCAACCTTCTTCATCTCACCTGCCAGTGCTGAGCTTACTGCTTCTGCAATAGCTAAACCATGCTGCTGTGCATGAGAAATTGTACCCCGTGGCGACGGATCGATATCTGCACCACAACCCTGGAAAAACAAGGCAGCAATTCCATTATATCTTTTTTCAAGTTCTATCTGTGCAAAGCCGGCATAATCTCCGCAAATCTCATAGCTACTTCCGGTCAGTGTAGTATTATGGCAGGCGTATCCGAACAATACAGCTCTGAGCTTGCCATCAGGAGCTGATATTGCAAGTACCGGAACATCATGATCCTCCGGGCGGATACCCGACTCAGCACGCCTGTTCTTTCCGAAAGTGGCATTACCGTGACCTGAGGACAATTTTGCCGGCTTCAGATCGTCCCATGCATTACATACTACCTCAAAAATATCATCTGTAAGTTTCTGAGCGTACCTTGCCACTGTCTGCAGTTCGTTTGAAGTGAATTCGAAATATGAGGGCAGGATAACCGGACCGGAATGATTATGGGAACATGTCAGCATCAGCTCCGATCTCCGGATCCCGAATTTACCAATTATCCTTTCAGCAAGCTCCTCTGAGATCTGGTGTGATATAGAAATAAGATCTGTAGTGACAATAACAAAATGGTTTCCGTCTGAATCTTCAATTACGATTGCCTTTGCCCAGATATCGTGAATCACACCTGAAGCAGGTAAGGTCCGGGCTGCATATCCACCCATCCATATAGATACAGGATCAGGAGTTATTGCTTTCCTGGCAATTCCGGCTTTTATGCCGGTGCCCGAAAGACCGGAAGTAGCCAATAAGAAAACAAAGATCAGAGATAAATGATTCATTTCCGGGAAGGATTTTTTATGATCGGATCTGACTGAACAAAAGAATCTGATTTGACTGAATACCTGCACTAATCCTTAACGTTTAAGGGTTTTTAGCTTGCTCATTATTGTTTCATTTACCGAAAGCGGAAATGGCACTGCGCCATACCAGAAAAAGGAATCAAGTCCCTCATAATTACGCTTCTGAACATGAAGGCTTGTTGGCAGATAACTTGATACATCATTGCTGTAACCCGCAACCGACACGATACGTCCGGGAAACATTTCTTTGACGGCGATGGAATATTCAGAGGTGGTCTCTCTTGAAAAACCGACAAGTTTCCAGTTACCGATATTAATTGTATGCACATAAACCGGATTTGAGACAGGCAGAGTTCCATTATCATAATGAGCCATAATCAGATCTGCATAGTTTACATTCTTAATTGATCCGATATCTTTCGTTTTGCCTATGCTCCGGGATTTAAAATCAGCAAGCTCTTCCCTGGTCATCGGTGTTACATTTACATTTACAGTATCAAGAAAAAAGGTTATCGGACCGGTTATTTCCTCCATCGGGCGGTTTAAAACCGAGATGACTTCATTAGAAAGCTTTTCTCCTGTTATATACTGACCATTATCCCGGGGATTAATATCGCCTGCTGTACCCTGCAGAAAAACCGAATTCTTTGTATTAGTCCTTTCCTCAACCAGTTTGCGTGCAACTCCCGGATAATTAGCACTAAGGGTATAATGTAATTTACCCGCTGTACTGAAGACCGGATGACATGATGCAAGAAAAACATAACTTTCCCGCTTGTCCTCGTATCTGACTTTCAGGACATCAACAGAATTATCGTATAATTCAGGATGATCATTCAGACTCCTGTTATAACCAATATCTGTTTTTCCCCTGCCAAAATAAAGCTTTGCGGGAGAAATTGAAGCAAGAGCCTCGTCAACTGCACCCAGGATACCATTTTTGACAACAGTGTAAAGATATGTCTGGTTCGGATGATGATTATATTCCATCCATGTGGGCCAGTCCATAACAACAGGAGCAAAATGTGTATGGCTCAAGTTCATAAGCACAGCTGATGGCTCTATATTATGTTTCTTACGGATCTCATCCTTAAGCATTCCAATATATTTATCCGTAAGGCTCACAAGATCTATGTTTACAATTACAGCTGTTCTACCCTCGTCTTTTATTGCTATAGCCCTGGCAGAAAGATTGCCTTCCGACCTGTGATCGCCTTCATAAAGGATATATTCTTTACTGACTCCGAAAATACCATTCCCGGCAATGGTAATATGTCTGATATCTTCCTTAATTGTAATGTTATTTTTGTAGGCGATCTTTGTCCAGTCCGGTTTATTGTCAGTGGTATTACATTTATAAATAATCCCCTCACCGGTAAGGGCAAACAGATCATTGTTGAAACTCGCAAGACTGATAATATTCCTGATGGTGGTCAATGATTCCCATTCATTTCGTTCGTCAGCGACACCGGCAATATAAATTTCACCTTCAGGATTTCCTGCATAGATCTTGTTCCCTGCAACAGCAATACTGGTAACATATTTATCAGTATGGGTCAGTTTTGTCCATTTTATTTTTCCTGCATCCGATCTGAGAATTTCCCCTTCTCTGGTCACAACGTATAACTTGTCATCTGCACCAGCAACAGCAATAAAGTTATCGGCTTTACCCAAAGATATCCACTCTGAATGGTCATCAGTTACAGATTTTGCCAATAATTCGTTATTGCTGATAATTACCAGCCTGTCACTGGTTCCTCCAATTGACACCATCTCCGGAAGTTTTTCTTTCTTCTTCCAGTGAAGACTGAATCTGCCTTCCATTGGAGCTGCATAACCGCTAAAAGCCAAAGATATAAGTGACCTGTCAGGCTCGAGACTGCATTGACCCGTACCAACCATATAGGAAGTCTGACCAATGACAAGCCCTGAAAAAATGATTATTAAGATCAATCCGAGATATATTTTTTTCATGATTTCTTAATTTCATTTCAATTTAAGAGAAAACAATAATCATTCTCCAAATGTTCAGAATGAACGGCAGGTCTGAAGAAAAATTTGAGTTGAGAAAACCCTTTCATTTGAATTAACAATTACTGTTCTCTCATAGTTTTATGGGCACAAAGTAACTTATGCTTTCATAATTTCGCCGGCATTCTTCTGTATTTTGGATACAGCTTCAGCAATTTGTTCCATATCAGTTTTGGGACCGAGAAGCATTGTCTGTCCGAACCATATAGCCTGATCTGTAAGCTTGTCATTTTCAGGACATTGATTACGTTCCAGCCATTGATTCATATATTTCTCTCCATATATGGCAAGATAATGTTTATTCTTTGCCAGATCTGTAACGTATTTATCCTTATTCATTTTTCCATATCCTTTACCACAGGGTATCCCTTCCCTGTTCATAGCCTCGATGAATTTCTGAATAGGCAATCCTCCGAATTTCTCAGAATCGTATCTGAACATATAAAGATGATATGCGCTTTTCGTTACTCCTTTATAGAGTTTTGCAGGATAAATCCCGGGTATTCTGTTCAGCATTTTTGTCAGGTAATCTGCATTGGCTGAACGGGTATTTGATTGTTCAATGACCCGGCTCATTTGTGCAAGAAGAATGCCTGCCTGGAATTCTGTAAGGCGGAGGTTAGTACCTCTTGTGCCCTTTCCCGGTTCAAGACTGGCTGAATTTGCACCCTGACCCTGGTGGTGGAATGCATAACAGTCCTGAATAAAATTTTCGTCATTTGAGATAATTGCACCGCCTTCACCTGCGTTCAGGTTCTTGCTTCCCTGAAAGCTGAAGCCGCCAGCAAGGCCGAAATTACCAACGCATTTACCTTTCCATTCTGCAAGATGTGCCTGGCAAGCATCCTCAATGACAGGGATCTTATGTTTTTCCGCAATTGCCAGAATTGAATCAAGGTCAGCCGGAGAACCTCCGATATGTACCGGCATTAATACTTTTGTTCTGTCTGTTATCTGGGCTTCTATCCTGGATGGATCGATCTGAAAAGTCTCAAGATCGGTATCGACAAACACAGGCAGGGCATAATGCAATACGACGACATTATAGGTGGCTATGAATGTATAAGGAGGAATTATCACTTCATCTCCCGGCCCTATATTTAGTGCTCCAAGCATTGTATATAATGCTGCCGTTCCGCTCGATACCCCCAAAGCACCTTTGGCTCCGAAGAGTTTCTTATATTCTTCTTCAAACCTGGGTGCGGTTTTGGCACCAAGCCTGCACCACTGACGACTGTTCAAAACTTTAAGTAATTCATCCTGTTCAACCTGACCAATGATCGGCCAACCGCTCCAATTGCCGGTAAATGCCTTAGGACCACCAAGGATTGCCGGTTTCTCTGCTGCTCCTGGTGTGCTGCATGCAATACCCGGCACACCAAAGGCTAATCCAGCTCCAACTATTGAAGCTGCATTAATGAATTCTCTGCGATTCAGTTCTTTTTTCATTTTATTTTTTTTAAAAGTAATGAGGTTGCCGGCAATAAATATTACCCTCATTTCTCTACAGATTCCGGCAACCTCAGAAAAAACCTGCTTATTTACCTGAATTGGTAAAAGTCTTACTGTAATTATACAGATTCCCGGCAGCATTGGAACGGGCCAGTGCCCGGAAGTAGTATTTCTGCCCCTGAACAAGGCCTGATATGGTAATAGTCCTTGTTCCTGAAGACAGTCCTTCTGAAGTAACATTCTGTTCAACAATCCTGCCACCTGCAAAAGTAGTAACATTGGGATTATTGTATCTACTTGCCACAACACCGATCCTGTCAAGAGTTTCATTTGAATGAACTTTTTCGTACTCAACGTTTATTGTTGCTGTACCGTTCTGGAACGAAACCAGGCTGGCGTCAAGCCGTACATTGGGAAGAACCTTGATATCGAGCTGGGTACTACCTTTTACTGTTATGCCGATTGTATCCTGTACCATTCTGAATGGCCCTACAGCCCATATCCTGTATTCTCCATCGAACAATGTTGCATTCATAAAATTACCATCAGGGTATGATGTGCTAAGTATAGGCTGTTTTGAATTACCTTCAAAAATCTGGATAATGGTTCCGCTGTTGACACCACCATTCTGGATCAAATCATTGGTCACATTATCAATAACTTTACCTGACAATGTAGCGTTTGGCAGATCATAATTGTCAATCGAACAACTTACGAAAGACAACATAATTAATGCATAAAAAATATTTTTCATATGTACTCCTTTTAATGAATGGTTTACCATCCAGGATTATTAATAATATTCTTATTGGTGGAAATGTAACCCGAGAGATTACTGTAATAATCCTTCTCTTCCCAGGTTCTGGCCAGTCCGTTATCGATTGGCGCTCCTTCTTTCTTAACATAAATCCACTTATAGATACCGCCGCCATAATATTTCATATAAGGCCACAATCCGTGAACATAAGTACTCCTGAAAAGGTCGGTGCCAATTCTCCATCTTCTGATATCCCAGAATCTTTTATCTTCAAAAGCAAGTTCTATCTTTCTTTCATGCCTTATCTTTTCACGTGTCAGATCGCCGGCATCAAGAAGCTTTATACCGGCTCTGTCCCGTATCTGGTTAATTGCATTCAGTGCTCCCGGAAGATCATTATTGCTTTCAAATGCGGCTTCTGCATAATTGAGAAGTATCTCGGCATACCTGATATCAATATAATTCTGGTCTGATGTATTTTCGGCAACTATTGTCGTCATGTTCAGGTATTTCTTGTTATATAACCCTGTTTTTCCAACATCACCGAGTGTATGAGGACCATCACGGCCAACCTGGCCTCTTGATGGATCCGGTGGAAATGGTGAACCCTGAGATTCATATAGTGTACCGTCAGTATCATATATACCTCTGTAGATCTGAACAGGTCTGCCGATGTACGGATGCTCGGGATACATATACGTTCCGAAGAACCTGGGATCTTTATTGGCAAAGATGTCTACAGGTTTATCATATTCAACCCCATTAATTAACAGGGTCCCGGGAGTTCCGTCAACATATTCATACTCTTCAACCATTTCAAGAGTCGGTGTAAGTGCATTTCCGCAACAACCCGGCTTGAAGCTCTGCGGATAGTTATGATTGTCATAACCATGCTGCTTATCCGGTCGGGTATAGGCTTTCTGAAAAATTACCTCAATGTTGTTTTCATCCGAAAAAATAAGTCTGTAGTTTTCAGCAGGATCTCCGGCGTCTGATACGGGATCATAAGACTTCGTATAAAGTTTGAATCTGCCATCGTCCATTATTGCTTTTGCGGCTGACATTGAAGCATTAAAATAATTATTGGCTTTTGACGATGGAATACCTACGAGTCCATTGAGCTGTACCGTTCCGAATTTTGCTATCGAGCCTGCATATAAAGCTGCCCGTGATTTAAGGGCCATTGCAGTCAGTTTTACTGCCCTGTTTGAATTGGCAGCATCCCTTGTGGCAGGAAGACCTGCTGCTGCAGCATCCAGCTCTGAAAGAATAAAATCATATGTCTGCTCTTCGGTACTTCTTGGTGTGAGAATGTCTTCAACATCTCCTTCAAAGGTCTGAACTTTATCTATAATGGGCATTCCACCATATTTTTTAACCAGATCAAAGTAGTAATATGCCCTTAAAAAGCGGGCTTCTGCTATCAGCTCGGTTTTTCTCTGCTCTGTAACCTGGGCTTCCGGTATCTTTTCGATAAAATAATTTGCTCTTCTGATCCAGGTATACATACCGGTATTCAGAGCCAGGTACTGAGCACCATAGTTATTTACGATCGTAACCCCGGCATAAGGGTGTGATGATTCATCAGTCATGTGAGCTTCATAAATATAGCTGTTCCTTCCGAATCCTATCGGAATTGCATCATACAGGGAAATAAGATAAATATCCACCAACTTGTCTGATGACCACACATCTGTCTCCGAAATCATGTTGAGTGGCTGCCTGTCCAATATGTCTTCAATACAACCTGACAAGATGGTCAGTATCAAAAACGCTGTTATTACTTTTATTTTCATTTTCTGTCAGTTAAAACGTTAGACTAATTCCCAAATCGTAAATTTTCTGCTGAGGATACAGTGACAGACGTCCGTTCGGGGTTTCAGGATCCATATATTCAAGGCCGGTAATTGTTATAAGGTTCTGACCGCTCAGTGAGAACATCACTCTCTCGATACCGTTCCTCCTGAGAAAATCATTTTTCAGTTCATAGCTTATATTCAATGACTTCAATCTCAGATAAGATGCATTCTTAAGCCAGAATGATGAAAACTGCCTGTTATTGGGATTACCGTCATTGATTGTAGTCGGATATTTACCGGGTATCCATTCCGAAGTGGGATCAAAAGGATCTGCATGATGCCATCTGTCCATAAAATAAGCATAGGTATTCATTGCATTGGCAAAAGGCTGTACCAGGAAATGTTGCATTTCAACAACGAAGTTTGCAGATCCCTGCCAGTTCATTGAAACTAGGAAGTTCTTCCATCCGCCATTCATCCCGAGGCCATAGTTTAATTCAGGTTGGGTACCTCTTCCAAGTGGTTGGTGATCCTGTGTATTAATAACACCATCACCATTGAAATCTTCGAATTTTATATCACCGGGCCTGAGAGTAGAGTTCTGTTTACCATCCTGCACGGGTGAATTATTAAGGTCCTCAACTGACTGGAACTGTCCTATTGCCTTAAGTCCCATATATCTGTTCTTCCAGCGGTCTTCTGAATTGTTCCTCCAGCTATCATACTGTGAATTAAACTCCCTCTGCTCAACATGGGTCCACTTTGACTTGGTAAATGAAACGTTACCCTGAACACTGTATCTGAAGTCGCTTATCTGGTTGTTATGTCTGACCACAACTTCAAAACCCTTTGTATTATCAGAGTTGAGGTTCTCGCTCGGCAGAGTTGCTCCAAATGTTGACGGAAGCTGCAACGACCTTGTTGCAAGAAGTCCTTCCCTGTCGCGGTTGAAAATGTCAGCTTCAACTTCTAATAATTGTTTCCACAGGCTGATGTCGACACCAAGGTTAAATGTTTTGCTGGTTTCCCATGTGATATTGGGGTTGGGTGTACCGGAGCTTACAAACCCATTCGATACAACATTGCCGCCATATATATAATTACCGCTGGGATAAGTAAAACCGGTAAGGAACTGGAAGTTACCTGTATTGTCACTTCCCAGAGTACCATAAGATGCCCTCAGCTTCAGGTTGTTGATTATGCTAAGATTGTCCTTAAAGAAACTCTCCTCTGAAATCCTCCATCCTGCAGAAAATCCGGAAAAATAACCCCATCTTCTATCAGGCGGGAATTTGGCTGATCCGTCATAACGGAAACTGTATTCGAGAAGGTACTTACCAGAAAAATCATAATTGACACGTCCGACCAGTGACTGGCGTCCATTGTCAGATGCTCCTCCCGAATTACTTTTATTAAGATCCGGTCCGGCAAATATCTGATCTATGGGGATCACGTAATTGATCCTTGATGCTCCGAAGTTTGAAGCTACATATTCATATTCCTCATAAAGTATAAGAGCTGATACATTGTGTACATCAGCAAACCTTCTGTCATAAGCAAGTGACGCCTGGATACGTGCTGCCTGACTTCTCCATTCATTGAGAGTAAGGTTATTTGCTTCACGTGCTCCTGTCTGTGTCGATACACCGGTAGTGGCATTATATGTAAACAGACCATACTGTTTCAGCCAGTGTTTCTGATTTTCAAAGTAAAGGTCCATTGACCCTTTTAATCTGGCTGATAGTCCCTGAACGAAGGGTATCCTGTAATTAACAGCTATTGAACTTTCAAAAGTGTATCTGTTATTCTTTATGTAACCCGTAAGATCTCGGTCAAGATAGGCCGAAAGCCCATAGTTGGTCGATGCAATTTTTCCATCAGGAGTTCTCGGATTATATATTGGCCACTGATATTGCATCCACGAAGCCATTAAATATGAATCCTGCACGAGGTTATCACGGTCTTCCCTTCTTCCTCCAAGCTCGACAGAAAAATCAAGATTATCATTGATGCTGGCATCCACATTTGAACGGAAATTATATCTGGTGAAATCCTGGTCACCGCCACTTACCGTATTCCACATCGCCGCCTGCTTCATTCCACCAAGCAGAAAGAAATATTTCAGCCTGTCCGTACCACCTCTTACTGTAATGTTCGATGATGACTGCGGCGCATAATCCCTGACGAAAACGTGGTAATAATCGACATCCGGATAATTCAAAGGATCTGAACCATTACGGAATTTCTCAATTTCTTCTGCCGAATAAACAGGTGCATTGCCTATATTAATGGCTGCTTCATTCTTGAGTATTGCAAATTCTTCTGAATTCACAAATCTCGGGTATCTTGTTACAGACTGCCATCCATAATTAGACTGTATATTTATAGTCGGTTTACCTAAATTACCTTTCTTTGTTGTGACTAGAATGACCCCGTTTCCCCCGCTGACACCATAAACAGCAGCGGATGCTGCATCCTTCAGTATAGTAAAACTTTCTATTTCGTTCGGATCCAGACGTGTAAAATCGCGACCGACTACACCATCAACAACAATCAGTGCCTGATCGAAACCACGGATTGAAAGGTTGACAGCATCATTCCCCGGCTGACCACTTCTCTGCGTCGTAATCAGCCCCGGAAGATTACCGTAAAGAAGGGTCGATACGTTTGCGGTAGGAACAACAGCCAGTTTCTCTGAACTCACCGAGGCTACCGCCCCTGTCAGATTAACCTTCTTCTGTGTACCATAACCCACTACAACAACTTCATCAAGTGCTGCCACCTGCTCAATCAACGAAACTGAAACATTCGTCTGCGAACCGACAGTTATGGCCTGATTAACATATCCCAGAAAGGAAAAAACCAGAATTGAATTTCCTCCGGGAACATTTATTGTGTATTTTCCGTCAAGGTCCGTTACAGTACCTGTTGTTGTACCCTGGACCACAACATTAACACCCGGAAGCGGATCTCCGGTTTTGTTGTCTGTAACAACACCACTAACCGTTCTTTGCTGAAAATCAGTGGCATTCAGCATAAAAACACTAAGGCTAAGTGTAAAAAACAAAACCATAAATATTTTTATATTCGGATAAATAGAATTACAAATCCATCTGTTCATGGCTTTGCGTAATTTCATTTCTTTCATGTTTACATGTTTAAAGATTTTTTAATAAATCATCTTGTGTTATACTTAATTTTTGTTCTGCTGGAAATTGAAGGACAAATTAAGACCTGTTCCTGTCTGATCTTCCCGCCAGGTTTTAAATCAGACAGCTGAATAACGTTTCGGATATGTTTCATAGGCATAAATTTGAAATTAAAGATTAAGTTAAGGGTTGTATTTACTTTTATTTTATGCTAATTTCGATGACTGTACTTACAAAGTGACAAATCATTTATCAGCATAAAATCATCTCAAAGTTAGGCAGACATTGAAATAAGAAATGTATACAATGTTATCATATAATGACACAATATTGCCTCGTATTTAAGGTTTTTTTAGAATTCATGCCCAGAAAAATCAAATATTTTGCAATGACTATTCTATGGAAATAGTGATTATAGGCCACTTAAAGAAAAATAATCTACTAAATCATATTTACTATGAATTTAGAAAATTATAATTCAGGAATGATATATTATTGATCTGCTAAGATATCCTGCAGACAAATCAGGAGAATAAATTCCGATTATTCAGATCTTCACATATTCACAGTAATTTGAGCAGGATTTTCAGATGACTTGCCGGTTCGTTCTGAAGCATAAGAAAAGCTTTCTGAGCTTCTGAGGGATGTAATATATCGGATACAAGCTCATCAGGTTTCAGGGTTCCTTTCTTCATATTTTCTATCGTCTCAGTGAATTCACCGTGTGACACCCTTGAAGTAATGATCTTTCCTTCCTTCCAGATCAGTTCTTTCATTAGTACCGGAACGGATTCATTTCCCAGACCAAGTGTACAGACTACACCTGCACCACGGATACTTTGAATACAACCCTGCAAAGGATTGACTGTTCCGGGTATTTCAACAAAATGTCCAACGGCTTCAAAGGCTAAATCAACTCCTTTTGCTCCTGTTATTTCCTTTATTCTTTTTACAGGATCTTCCTTTGCTGCATTTATTATATGAATATCCGGATAAGCGCGGCTTGCGCGTGAAAGACGCTCCTCAAGAATATCCACCATAATGAGTGTGCTGGTGGTTTTGGTCCTGGCAGCCTGAAGGATACTTTGCCCCACTTTTCCGGCTCCCCATATTACAATAGTGTCATTATCCTTAACAGCTGCTCTCCGGCAGGCATGAAATCCTATCGAAAGGATCTCCACCAGTCCCGCATGAATATCGGAAATCTCCGGTGCAATTCTGTATAACATTGATTCCGGTACATTTATATATTCGGCAAATCCGCCATTCATGTCAACCCCGATAAGTTTCAGGGATGTACATGCAGGATAATGTCCGATCTTACATGCAGGACATTTACCACACCAGATAATAGGATCCACAGCTACACGATCACCGGTTTTGTAAGCTTTTACGTCTGCTCCCGTTTCAACAATTGTTCCGGCAAACTCATGCCCCGGAATAAACGGAACCCGGGTCCTGGGATGAAATTCTCCCAGAAAAATATGCTGATCCGTACCACAGATCCCCGCGTATGAAACCCTGATCAGGACTTCGTCGTCTTTAATCTTAGGAACATCCGTCTCCATCCAGCTAATCTTCCCGTACTCAGTCAGTACAGCCGCATTCATCTTTTGCATCACAATAATTTTTACTATAATTAATATAAATTAATCAATTTACTTAATCTATTGTATACCATTGTAGTAATTCTTGAAGAACTTCTAATTTCCCGCTGCAGAAAAAACCTCATAAGAAAACTGCATACAGACTGTACAGAGCAAAAAGTGCAATTGCCGATGCGCTTATGATGAAAATTATATTATACGATTTCCCTGCCTTCAGATTCGATACTGTTTGTTTGTATTTATAGTTTAATGAAACATAAACCACGATCAAAAGCATAATGCTTGTTGCAGTTCCCCCGATTGTGACCATGAGCACCGGCAGCTTGACAAGGAGAAACATTATTGTCCATAAGGCCGGGAAAAACCAGGCGAGGAATGTAATTGTCCGTTTTCTTTGTGCCAGATCATTAAATCTGATCCATCCAAGCTGACCGAAAATATCTGAAAATATCCTGGTCCATGCTGCAAGAGCTGCAAACAGAGTTGAATAAAGTACAACAATTGCCCCGGCCATGAAATATGATTTAGCCCAGGGCCCGAGAGACTGGGTGTACATTGTAGAAAGGCTTTCAATCATGCTGTAACCTTCGGGGATATTCTGAGTATTATGCAATACAGAAGCCCCCAGAAGGTAAAAAGCAATTGTCACAATAGTATAGATCACCATCGAAATAAATGCATCAAGATACATGATCCTTATCCAGCCTCGTGCCCTTTTTCTCCATTCTTCAGAATTGTCATTCGGCCCGGTATATCTGGCATATCCTTTTTCAAGGCACCAGTAATGATATGCAACTATTTCATCCCCGCCCACCCCGGTCAGTCCGAATGCAGCAATTGTGATTGCCATTGCATCGGGTGAAAATCTGAACTTCAGTCCCTCAAGGATGTTTCCGGGGTGTATTGCATATGGAGTGAAGTGAAGGAAATACAAAGATGTAAGGGTGAACAATGTAAAAAGGAACATCATTATTATGGATATCTGCTGAATTGATTTGTAATATCCGCCTGATACAAGGACGGCCACAGTACCGGCTGTAAAAACTGTAAAAACAGGGATCTTTATCTGCGGGAACCACATATTAAGGGTTAGAGCAACTCCACCGAGTACACCTCCAACCTGAAGTGGTTTTACAATCCATAATAAGAACCACATCCATATTGTCCAGTTTGTCCCTCTGATCCTTAATCCCGGGAGATCGTTGAATGTTTTCATCACAGTCTTTCCATGACTGATCGCGTTCTTTCCAAATTCAAGCTGAATTGCCACCTTGATAACACAACTTAGTAAAAGGATCCATAAAGCAACAAAACCTGCCTTTGCACCGAGGGTTGTAGTGGCTATCAGTTCACCTGATCCTACTATTGAGGCTGTCAGTATAAAACCCGGACCAAGGAATTTGATTTTACGGAAAAAACCTGAAGGAGGTTCCTTTACCGCATCATAAGTCAGTTTATATGGATCTGAATTGGCTGTAATCACTCTGCAGGCAGATATGGGTAATCATAATCGGCCGATAAGATAAAAATTTATAGCCAATACACAAAAAACGGTCTCATTAATAGTTTCCGTGTTCCTGAACCATCTCATATAATATATCCACATTTTCAGGAGGAGTATGAGGCGAAATTGTACAAGCGGTGCTTAAAATAAATCCCCTGGCTTTCATGCCGGTCTCAAGACATTTTCTGACCTCTTTCCGGATCTGTCCGGCAGTCCCCTTTAAAAGAACATTGACCGGATCAATATTTCCTTTGATAAAAGCTCTGTTACCTATACGCTTTACCGCTTCTTCGAGACTGACATTACCCAGGGGCGGAGGATCCAGGCATTCCAGCCCATTAAATCCGACATCAATAATGCTTTCGAGCCTGTCATCAATCGATCCGCATGTATGACAATAGCACGGAACATTTCCTGAAATACAAGCATCAACAATGATCTTTTGTGCTGGCGCAATGATCCGTTCATAAGTTTCCATGGAAATGAAATTCTGGCCGGCGTAAGGCGCTGAAGCGCAAACAGCATCAACCCCGGCATCAATAAGCTCCTGAACATGAAAGGAAATTGCCCTGGCAAACCTCAATAATATCTCTTTACATTTTTCAGGATGCGTAAGGAAAGCCATCATCGCGCCTTCGAGACCCACAAGATCTATCAGATAATCCTCAGGTGAATAAAACTGACCATGGACAGAAATTTCTGGACCCATAATTTTTTGGGCTGCTCTTATTTCATTTATACGTCCGACCGGGGATTCCTGTAAATACATCCGTAACCTGGTGGATACAGGATGATATTTTATCTTTTCAGGTATAGTGTCAGGATCTAATTCATCAATATCCGTTTCCGGAATAACTTTAAAATGGTAACGTGGTAATTCGTCCCTTAAAAATGTACAGGAATCCCCGTCAGTGAAAGTGATAACAGTCCCTTCATTACTTTCATTGCAGATGCCGGCAATGTTGCCGTGATTTAAAGGTAACAGACCTGCTCCCGGTATTTTAACACCGTCGAAGTGAAATCTTTTTGTGACGTTACAAAAGGCCTCAGGGTAACTGTTGTGGTGGTTGTGCCACAGGTCAACCGGATCAATCACAGGATTCTGAACCAGAACAAATCCCCATGACGGGGAGGCCATCAGCGGCACTCGCACCGGGGTCTGTAACCTCATTGCCCTTGATAAAAGCTCCCGCGAGTTCATTTTCACATCTTCTGAAACAAACTCTTAATTAAGAATACTTCTTTAAAATATCTGGCTTCAGATTTATCCTGATCAATATATAGCAAATCATTTACCTGATGTTATTTCCACCACACAAAGATCTCCGGGAGCAAGCGTCAGTTCAACACTTATTTCTTTTTCTGTATAAGAACCCAGCTCTTTTCTTCCTTTATCATCAATTATGAAAATCTTTCCCGAAGCCGGCAGATCATATTCATCGGCATTAAAATCGAGTTTAACGGAGACTGGCTTATCGCTTATACTTGCAAGTGCTATTCCAAGATCCATATCATCAGACTGCCAGGTACCTGAATAAACAAGCGGGAAGGTACCCCGGAAAGTGGTAACACTGTTCCCTGTCTTTCCTGCATAAATAGATAACCTCGATATATCTATCTCCTCAGCAGGTGTTTCGAAATCCGGGCTTTTCAAAAATTTACCATACAACAGATATTTCAGTGCGTTATTTCTGGTTCGTGCCAGATCGAGCAGAAAATCAATCTCTACCTTCCTCTGGGTGGCAAGCTTTGCCTGGTAATTTGCTATTGTCGGTTGCATTCCCCAGACGAAAGACCTTGCCTGTTCCATCAGGAATTGTTTGTTGAACTTTTTATCAAGCATCTCAAGCGGATTTTTTGGTGCATATTCAACCGGCCACAGCTCATCATACGGAGGAACAAGCAATGATGAATAGTTTCCGTATGTTATTGAATACTCATGATAAACAGCCTGGAAGAAGGGTATTGTTTCCCACTGGTTCAGTCCTGCATACCTCTCTTTGCTCACCGCCAGGGTTAGCATCAGATCGAGGTGAGGCAGCCATGCTTCGCCGCAACCTTCCCCTGCAAGTATCATCTGTTTTTCCTGTGGAATTTTTGAACGGATCTGATCCGTGAGCTTCCCGAAGTTTTCAATCCAGTACTAGATCGGAAGAGCACACGTCTGAACTCCAGTCACGAGATTCCATC
>CAYQZL010000043.1:0-29063 GCA_964421975.1 uncultured Rikenellaceae bacterium | reverse complement strand
TACACCCTATCCTACACTCTTTCCCTACACGACGCTCTTCCGATCTCAGGTCTCCTATAAAATAACCGTTCTTGCTATTGGCCTGTCTACCATCAGTTATAACTTCTGGGCTCTGAACCTGATAAGGAGAAGACGTGAAAAATTAATGCAGCAGTACTCGAAAATTGTAGATATTGACCTTGCATGGCTGAACACGCTTACAATTGCCGCAGTGATAAGTTATTCAGTCAACGTTGCCCTTTTTACCCTTGACCTTATCTTCCACTTCGCCACCTATAAATACCTGATGTACCTGACGAATGCTTTTGCAACTGTATATGTACTGTTCCTTGGTTACTTCGGGATACGGCAGGGCAATATCTTCATAAACAATGTCAGGGGAACAGGCAAATCAGGCGATGAATCACCTTTGAATGAACCAGGTTCTCCCGTAATAACCACTGACGATGATTTTATCAGAATCCTCTCCCGGCATATGGAGGAGAAGCAACCTTACCTTGATCCGGAAATTACTATTTCGAGGCTGAGTGAGCTGCTTGATGTCAGAATTGAATTCCTTTCAGAAGTGCTCAACTCCCAGCTTAACCAGAATTTTTTCGATTTCATCAACAAGTACAGGGTTGAGGAGTTTAAAATTCAATCCATCTTAAAGGCGAACAGCCATCTCTCCATTATGGGCATTGCCTATAACTGCGGTTTTAACTCAAAAGCCTCATTTTACAGGGCCTTCAAGAAGTTTGAAGGCATATCTCCCACTGCCTTTATTGAGAGGTCTCACAAAAAGTGAGACACCTTTTGCCGTAAAGTGGTACCCCTGGAATACCAAGTGAGACTCCGGCCCAACCACTACCCATTATTTTTGCCCCGAACAATTTTAACTATCAGGAATGGCACAAACGGTAAATATTATTATCAAAGTTTTAAGACACCTGCTTATTAACTTTTTCATAGTCGCCAGGCAGGTATGTTCAGGATTAGTAAGATACGAATTGTAATATCATTAATAAAATACACTGAAATGATACCTGAAGAATCACTTTTAAAGATTTTGAAATACGCGGCAAAGGCTCCATCAGGCCATAATACGCAGCCATGGATATTTAAGACAGGAAATGATACCATAACTGTATTACCAGATTTCACCAGGGCTTTGCCTGTTGTTGATCCTGATAACCATGCCCTGTATATAAGCCTGGGTTGCGCGATGGAGAATCTGATCATCGCAGCGAATGAATTCAGTTACACGACAGAAACTGAATTCACTGGGGATGAAATGCAACCTCAGATTGTGGCTAAGCTTTCAGCGGCACCTCAAGCAGATAAACAGGGGCTGTTCGGTTATATCGCAAAAAGACAGGTAACAAGGGGGAAATACAAACCTAAAAAAGTTCCGCAGAGCCTTTTGAGCGACCTGTTTGAAGAGACTGAAGGAGTTCATGTCAGATTATTCCTTTCCGAAAAGGAAACAGAATCACTGACTCCTTACATTATTGAGGGAAACACACTGCAATTCGGTAACAGGGAGTTTGTCAGCGAGCTTGTCAGCTGGCTGCGCTTCAGCGAGAAAGAGGTGATGTCCAAAGGTGACGGTATATGGTCAGCCTCCATGGGTTTACCCAATACCGGCCGGTTCATCGGAAACTTCATAATGAAGAATTTCGTTTCTGCCTCCTCCGAGGAAAAGCGCCTGAGAAAGTTGATCATGGCTTCTGCCGGCTTTGCCATGTTTATGGTTGAAAAGAACGATCCCATTCACTGGATAAAGCTCGGGCGGGCATTCCAGCGGTTCGGACTTATTTCAACGAAAAACAACATAAGTCATGCCCATCTCAACATGCCGTGTGAGGAGTTTCAGGTCCGCGAAAAACTGATACGGGACTTTTACCTCGGGGACCAGACTCCCCTGTTGTTGATCCGCTTCGGTTACTCGGAGCCTATGCCCTACTCTTTCAGGAGGAATCTTTCTAATATGATTGAACGATGAATAAAAAGGTAAAATTCCCTGCCCGCTTTTTTCTGGTCACCTTCTTATTTTCATGGGTGATATGGACACCGCTTGTGCTGGGCAGTCTTGGCATAATTCCTGTTTCAGTGGAACTTTTATCATTGGTCAGGGTCCCTGTTATCATGCTCGGGGCTTTTGGTCCGCTTGCCGGAGCACTTTACGATTTGCGTCGCAGTGAGGGCAAGGGCGCTGCAACAAAGTTCCTGCATTCCTTTCTTGACTTCAGATCAGGTTGGAAAGGTTATATTCTCCCGATATTGATTTTCGGGGGCAGCACATTTGCTGCATGGTTTATCCCGGAATTAGTTGGAGAAAAACGGTTGCCAATGCTGCTGCCTTCTATATGGATTTTTATTCCCTGTCTGATATTCATGATTTTTTTAGGCGGCGGCCAGGAGGAATTCGGATGGCGGGGTTATGCTCTTCCTGTTCTTGAGAAAAAATTCGGGTTATGGTACGCAAACATAATTCTGGGGGTCATCTGGGCTCTGTGGCATATCCCGACATGGTTCATAACAGGAACGACTCAAACCCATATGAATTTCGGGGGATTTATACTACTGATGACAGGGTATTCATTCATCTTTTCCTGGATCAGGAAGATCTCCGGCAACAGGCCGTTTTCGGGGCTTTATGCCCACGGGCTTGCCAATGCCATCATTCCTGTGATGCCGACATTTAACATGCAGGATGGTATAACTCAGCCACGCTACTGGATCTGGGTAACCCTGACGTTAATGATAGGAGTGGTAATTACCGCCTTTCGTAAAAAGGAGCCCTTAAATCAATCAGGAAAGGCAGAATGTAATTGAAAACAAATTATGGTTTATAGTATTACTTTTCATTAATCTATTAAAACATTCCAAAATGATATCCAGAATCTGGCATGGTTACACAACCAAAGAGAATGCCGACGCTTACGAAAGGCTTTTTCAGAAAGAGATTTTTGTCGGCATAGCAAACAGGAACATAGAGGGCTACAAGGGCATCCAGCTCCTGAGGCGTGAACTGCCAGACGGGACAGAATTTATTACAATAATGTGGTTTGATTCAGTTGATTCTGTCAGAAAATTTGCGGGCGATGATTATGAGAAGGCGATAGTGCCTGAGGCAGCCCAAAAAGTTCTCACACATTATGATAAGAGATCTGCACACTATTTTGTCAGGGAAGATCAATATAAACAATCTCTTTAAAGCCACTTGATTATGTTTTATCCTGACACCAATATTTGGTCAACAAATTATTAAGTATGATATGGTTAAGAATTATTTTTATCTGATAGTCGGAGTATTATGCATACTCTTTGCAGTTACCCACACTGTCAACGGAATTACTACAACCCTGGGGGCACTTGAAAATTCCGTGATTGCGGATAATGTTAAAACTGCATTTACATACGTATGGCATATAATAGGTATTGAGAATCTTGTATTTGGAATTGCGTTAATAATTATGGCATTTCAAAAGAGTCTTTCAAAAGTCAGGTTTGCTGCCTGGATGATAATTATAATACTGGCTCTGCGCTGGATTATAATTTCAACATTTACACTGATGAGGAACAATGCCGAAATAATGCAGATTTTGCTTGATACTGTTGCGATATTTGTTATGATAATCCTGCTGGTACTTGGTACAAGAGTCAGGGATAAAGTATTAAATGCATAATTTACCGAAAGTCATCTATCAATTATAACAGAAGTGTTTATTAAAGCAGTTTATTTACTCATTGCTCTGCTGGGCAGTACTGGAATCCGGGGGGATATGATGCAGGAAAAACCTGTCACTGATCCGGAGGTTTTCATAATCGGGTCAATTCACTCAATGCATTATAATCCTGACTATCACTATTCAATTATGGATCTGATGGAGGAGATCAGGGCTTTGAAACCTGATGTGGTTTGCGGGGAGATTACACCGGAGGCATTTGAACAGGTAACGGAAGGCTACTTCCCTCCCGAGGCAGCTTTACTGGCAGAGATGGCACAGGTACTCAACTACCGTTTTGTCCCGGTCGACTGGAGGCTTGATTTCGCCACGCAGGCGAAAGCCGACAGCGCTTATCCTCCTTCGTTGAAGGAGAAACTTGCACCTTTCGGAAGCACCTATTTTAAAAGGATGAATGAATCTGCAAGTGAGTCAATTTATGATGCAATCCACAACGAAACAAACATTGGCATAATTGATTCGGTATTTGAAAAAATTATCGGGGCAGACTCAATTGCAGAGATAGCCCACGGTAACTGGAATGAGCGCAACCGGAGGATTGCCGGAAACGGGATGAATGCTGCCGGGAATGCACAGATAATAGTCTTCATCTTCGGGAGCGATCATATTCCTCAGATCAGAAGACAATTACAATCCCTGGGATTCGACCCGCAGATACCAGATCGTATGTTTGTCCCGGGCGGCAGTTTTAAAGTCCCGGATGCAGTTCTTAAAAGATGGAAACTTAACCTTGAGAATCTGAAATCAATACGCGACAGAAAGATCCCGGTCACGGATGATTACTATCAGAAAATAATCACAAGCGGTAGGATCCGGGAACTGGAACAGGCTATTCAGAGATCGTCATAGATCAATTGAACCGTAAAACATTACAATGTGTGCATCAACGAAATAATCAGAATCAGTATCATTAGGCGGAAAATACCTCTTCTTCATATCTGACATTACTAGCAAAACCAGGCTCACTAAGCTGAATACGGAGATGCTGCAGGAGTTCCATAACTCCCCGCAGAACGGAATCCCATATATTTACTTGGTCAGCACTTCGATATTAAATAAGCTGAGAGAAAAAACAAGAATCGAAGCCTATAATTCTCAAATAAATACTCAATATCATGGAAAAGCTTACTATTACAGAAAAAATCATTGGATTGGAGACAGCAGCTCTCGAAGCATGGCTCGATGGTAATCCCTCTCCCTACCTTGATCTTTATTCGAAGGACTTCACCTATTTTGATCCTGCCCATGAATGGCGTCTTGACGGTTGGGACAGGATAAAGGAGTTGTATGAAAGCATACGCGGAACGGTAAAAATGGATAAATTCGAAATAATTAATCCCGTTGTACAACAGATCGGTACGATGGCAGTCTTGACCTATAATCTACACACAAGCTTAGGTGAAAAACTCTGGAAAGAGAATTGCACCGAGGTGTACAGACTTGAGGAAAAAAACGAATGGAAAATAGTCCACAGCCACTGGTCGCTGACAAAACCTTCTGTTGTTTAATTGAGCTGTAACACCTTTTATCATGCCTGTATATAATATTTTAACATTTGCTGACAGACAAGCCTTTCGAGAATGGCTTGGCAAGCATGGGACCGAAAGTTATGGCATATGGTTACTCTTTGGTAAAAAAGGGGAGTTAGTCACACTCTCTGCTGTAGAGGCCCTGGAAGAGACTCTTTGTCACGGATGGATAGACGGACAAATTCAATCCATTGATGAATATACTTATAAAAAGTTTTTTGCACGACGTCTACATGGTAGCAAATGGTCAGTAAAAAACAAGGAGCTGGCACAAACTCTTAAGAAAAGGGATTAATGATCCGACAGGGTTTGAAAGCTGGAGAACGCGCCAGAAAAAACGGCTCATGGGATAGTGCCAGGCGTAACTTTATTGATGATGAACAAATCCAAATGTTTAAAAGAATCATTCAGCCTTACGAACCTGCTTATACCAATTTGCTGGCCATGTCGCATTCGGTCCAGCGTACATATTGCGGATTTTATCTTGATGCCAAATCAGACAAAATCCGTCAAGCCCGGTTGGAAAAAATTACTGACAGACTTAATAGGAATCTGAAACCGATGTGATGTAGCTGATCTAAAATAGAAATTGGAAACCAACGAATTGCGGGATCAAATACAAATTCGTAATAACCATGAAAGCACTCTCAATCTGATGGAGAATATCGATTTATGTATGCATTTTATGCCTCAAGAATGGGAAAGATAAAATTGTCACAAGCATTGAAGCCCTGATAATCGGTGGCATCTTTTTTTTAATTGATTATTTGTAATAGTTAGCACCTCGTATGTTTTCATGTAATGGCATGGTTATTTGTTTTTCTTTTGTTTCAAGTCGGTCAAGACGGTTACCAATAATCTGACTGATAACTTTATAATTATATACCCCAAAGTCAGAAGCTCGCTTGCATACAGCTATCAACCGGTCTTTACCTGCTTTTTTTTCAAAAGATAATATTCCAGCGCAGCTCCGGTTTGTTTGCTCCGGGTATGATTTGTTGTCAAGCACTTTTCTTATATAAGATTCCACATCAGGGTGAATGCGTCCGGCCCACTGGATAAACTTGCCAGGGTTCCATTCACTTAAAAACTGATGACTCGATGGAAGGTGCTCTTTTACAGTTGTGTACTTGTAAGGAATACGATCACGTAAATGATATGCAATGCGTTCCCCTGCAAGGTAGACTCCAACGTATGTGGCATTATAAACCAGCTTTACTTTTTGTCCGATATAGTGATATGGTACACTATAGTAATGTCTGTCTCTGTGAAGCTGTACATGGCAGTTCTTCATCACTTTAACATAAAGGTATTCTTTCAGTTCCCAGTAATCATGAGGAAGGGGGCGAAGGTGTTGTTTTTCCTCTGTATCAAATAGTGCATTGCGGCTCTCCGATCTACCCTGAAGAGGAACCTGGTTATGATATTCAAGATACTCAGTGATGGCGTCATTAAGATTGTCAAGATTGGTAAAGGTCTGGTTGCGAAGAGGAGCATAAATACCTGTATAAACAATTTGCACCATTCTCTCGACCCATGCTTTATTATGTAAAGCTTTACATAATAAGGCGTAAGCCGGCAGAACTATTGACTGAAGAAGAAAAAACAATCTACTATGAAAGATGTGCCTTCATGTTCGAGGTTCCAGGGATCAGTATAGTTGTCAATGGGAATAAGCTGTCTCTGTCTATCGGTGGTGTTCGTGCTTATAATACTGAAAATCTGTATGGCCGAAAATCTGAGGAGCATTTTAAGGTGTTCATAGGTTTTAAGAACCATGTATGCATAAATCTTTGTATATCTACTGACGGTTTCCTGGAGGATCTTAGAGTTATGTCAATTCCTGAGCTGTTCAACCGTGTATTTCAGCTGATAACAAGGTTTGATGCCGAGAGACAATTAAATCAGTTACAGCGACTATCAGAATATGAACTGAGTGAACATCAGTTTGCACAGCTGATAGGCAGATCAAGATTGTATAACTTCCTGCCACAAAGGCAAAAGAAAGACATCGAAAAGCTCCCATTATCAGATACTCAGACTTCAATGGTAGCCAGGGATTATTACCAGGATAAATCCTTCTGCAGGTCAGAGGATGGCAACATAGATATGTGGAAGGTATATAATCTATTTACCAGTGCAAACAAAAGTTCATACATCGACACTTTCCTTGACAGGACCACCGGATCATTCATTTTTATAGCAGAGCTGATAAATCATCTAAGGAGCTCTACCACGTCCTGGTATCTGTCATAAGCAGGGTGTCAAAGTATGGATAAAGAAAAGTACTTACAGGAACTATTGAAATGGGTATCATCAGACAGCTTGCTGGTTATAGACGGATCAGGTCATCTCAGACGTTTATACTGCCCTTTCAAGGTTATTTGCCTGATAAACTTTCCAGCTATCAGTAAAGGAGACAAGGTGTCTGTTGATGCTATAAAACTGACTGTGGAAGTCAGGGAAGTGTATATCATAAGGGGTATAGCATATCATATTGCTTACTTTAGGATTACACTTGAGAATTAAGTCTCGCTGCATTTTGTTGATCAGGTGCAGTAGTGTTAAGCGGGGTGGTGTGAAAACACCATCCCCTTATACTTTAAGTCTCGATCAAAAAAGTCTGGCCCTTTAAAGCTTGTATTTTACATTTTCAAGGACAAGGTAATATCAGAACGTCCACCTGGTCTGAGGTAAGCTCAAATGCCATATTTCAGCCTCTGTGGGGGTCTCTGTGGATCTCAATGCATTACAATGCAATAAGAAGCAATCCTGGTTATAAAGGTTATCACCAACAGACCAGGATAAACAGTTGAGTTAAGCTGCATTTTGTTTCCGGTTATTTTGAGACGGTTCACCTCAACTTTAAAATCTCAAGAACCCTGAAAATCAACTGCGCTATTCCCATTCACCAGGTCCCTTGAAGGAGGGGCTTATACTAATTTATCAAATATAGGCTCACTAATTTTTCCTGTTTATGACTTAAATGAATTAATTTGCATATAGCCTCATATTCCTTATCTTTGATAATATTGAATTCCTTGGATTTCATAAGTAAGTCTAAGAAAGTAAACTTCAGAATTGATTAATAGCACATGTCTATAACTGAGTCTTTACTTAAAGATGGTGTCACAAAGTTATTAAAAGACTTAAAACCCTCAAAAGTAAGAGCGTTTATAAATGAAATCACACATCACTGGTATTGGTTCTTGATAATTTTTTTACTTCTTTTTTTAACTTTTCGTGCAAGAGAAAAATGGGGCCCCCAGGAGTTTACTGTAGTAAAAACTTTTAGTATGCAAATTGGTAATTCAATTTATAAAAGTCTTAGTAGTCTTAATGAAACCAACTACACAAAAAGTATTTCGCTTAAGGATCTCTTTTTTGAAAATGCAATTTATGATAGCTTAGTTAAACGACTTAACCTTAATACAATTTACATTTCATATTCTGCATTTTGTATTAGTGGGCCCAATTCGGAGTTTTTCTCACAAAAGTTAAGGAGTGGGCCATCAGTAATTGATTTTGATAAAAATCATAATCAAATCATTGGGTCATATATTAAAATCAAAGAAATTGATTCATCTAGATTTTTAATAAAAATAAAAGCAAAGGGGAATCTGATTTTCCGTCCGAATGATTCATTTATAAAAGATTATCTCTATTCAAATGTTGACACAAGTTTTATTGGCTTTTTTGGTCAGACTATTGAAGATAGCATTTATAAATTTATAGTTTACAGGAATAATAGGTTTACTAAATCTGAGATTAATAGGCCAATTGGAAGAAAATATTTATATGGTTATTTGTCGGATTCCTTATTAAAGAATTCTATCAGACGAGCAATTAAGGTATCAAGCCTTGAAAATGATAATAGGATTGAAGTCACAATTGATTATTTTGATATAGATTTAAATGATTTAATCGCTCAAACATTGTTCAAAACAATTGAGGAAGCTTTAAAAATTAAAATTACTGGCATTATCAAAAAAGAGATGATAGGAATTAGCAATTCCTTAAATAAGATTGATTCAGAATTATTACAAATGAAAAAGAATATTTCATTCGAGGCAGAACAATATAGAATAAAGAATGAAGTTAAAAATCAACTAATCAAGCTGTATAATGAACTTGATATTTTAAATGACAATATAATTGTTAATTCTATAGTTGCTGATTACTCCAGATACCAAAGCGTACCAAATATTAGATTTAACTATATTCTAGCTCTCTTCTTCGCTGTTTTAATACCTATTTCTATAATACTCGCTAGAAGTTTATATATTACAAAGATTAAAGGTAGAAGTGACTTAACAAGAATTAGTTCAATTCCAATTTTAGGTATTATATATATAAGTAATAGATTACGAAGAATCTATTCAGACAAATCGATGTTTGAAGTTTCAATAGATAGGCTAAAGTTAAAAATTATAGGAGAGCATAAAAAAGTTTTTATGTTTACTTCTAGTGTCTCAGGTGAAGGGAAATCATTTTTATCTCAGCATTTAGCAATATCCCTCGCAAACAAAGATACAAAAGTAATTCTAGTTGATTTTGATTTGAGACGACCAAGTCTTCAAAAATTCTCATTAACTGAGAACCATACAATAGGATTAGGGGACTATTTAATTGGCAAGGCAATTCTTAAGGATATCATTTATGATACAAAATTTGAAAATCTGAAACTCATCTTAAGTGGAAGCGTAACAATTGAACCAATTAGGCTTCTTGAAACTAGTTTAACAAGCCAATTGATTGACCAATTAAAAGAAAAATTTGATTATGTTATTATTGATTCACCACCATTATCTCTAGTTGCTGACTCAAACTATCTTCTTAATCATTGTGACATTGCACTTTTAGTTGTAAAAAATGAAAGTACAACCAAAGAAGTATTTGCTTCGACATTACGTGAAATTGATAACAGCAGTTTACAAAAAGTTAGAATTGTGTTAAATTATGTTGATGAATTCAAATTCCAAACTGATCACCATTTTTCGTATTATAAAAACAAACAGGGTGAATATGAAAAATCTAATACTACTTAAGTGTTAATTGTCAAAATAAAATTTGTAAACAAATTGAGTAGTATTTTTATTAGGTGTTCGAGTTGCTCTCTTAATGTTGCGTTGCAGAACATATAGTATAAGACATGCAACTGCAACTCTTACCGTTGTGAATATTTCTGACAAAAGGTGCAGATCAGGCAGTAGTAGTAAACTAATTGAGATAATATTGTCTTTCTATATATTAAGAAGTAAATTTGATGTGAAAGAAAGTGGCAAAAAGATGATTTTTATTTGTTTTTACACTTTTATTGAACATATAACTAGTTATGAACAATTTATAAAAAATTACAATAATGAATAAAAATCAATTATGGATGGCCAGAGCAGGTGAATACGGCTACTTGATTGATGATTTCACAGAATAACTATTGGTCAGTAAGATTATATGAATTTTAGAAGTCCATAGATAAAATATTTACTTGCATTTTTCGGGGATAGTTTATATCTTTTCTCTGAAGATTTGAAAAAAATGAAAGGATCAGAAAATGGGACCTCAACCAACTCTATCGGGCCAGAGTCCAAACAATCAAGCATCAGTCAATGTCACGATCGACTTCGGAGACAGTAACCGCGCGATCCTTGACTCTGAGATCGGCAATGCAGCCAAGGTGGAGATCACTGGCGGCACAGCTGGCGCCAAGGTTTCACAGAACTTTCCGGTAGATACCATCTGGCTGGTCACCATTAACCGCACCAATGGCATAAGCAATGTCACCGTTATCGTGAAGCCAAATTGGTACCAGGACGCTGCGTTGAACTACAATAACGGAATCTCTTCCACCTTCGTTTACGATGCTGTCGGCCCTTCGCCGTCCATAACGGGCCCTGCGAGTAACAATCAGGCCTCGGTCGATGTCACGATCGATTTCGGTGACAGCAACCGCGCAATCCTCGACTCAGAGATCGGCAATGCAGCCAAAGTGGAGATCACTGGCGGCACAGCTGGCGCCAAGGTTTCCCAGAATGCCCCGGCAGATACCGTGTGGCTTGTGACTATAAACCGAAGTGGCGGCAACAGCGACATCACAATCGAGGTCAAGCCTGGCTGGTATCAAGATGCAGCGGGCAACTGGAACCTCGTATCCACCATTTTCTCAAGCGTCTTCGGTATTCCTACTGGTATCGAAAGCTCGCCCCCACGGATTATTTCAGTGCGTAAAAATATACATCTGAAAGGCTGAAATAAAACTCAGCTATAAGAATGGAGCTTTACAAAAGAGTTACTTTAAAAACTATTGAAATTATTCTTTGTTCCTTTTTTTTAAATGCAGCGACAAACTTATTGAAAAACCTCTAGCCACAACAATATTGAAAGCTTACATGATATGGAAAATAAAAAAAGAATCCCATCTATTTATGGAAACAAAAAGACCAGCAGATTGGATTTTCTAAAAAAACTGACTTACCTATCAACAGGTTTGCCATTTTTTTTACAATCTTGTTCAAAAGATTCTGAAATTCAGCAAAGTACAGAGCCGTGTATTTCCTTTGAGATTACCTTCAGCGAATCCATGAATCGTGCCAGCGTTGAAAGCGCCATTAGCATTGATCCATTTATTGACAATTTCTTCACTAACGAATTTACCTGGTCCAACAGTAATTCGACCTTGTATTACAAGGGTAAAGTTCTAAAGAAAGGGCAGACGTATACCATAACAGTAAATGGCACTGCAAGAGACAATGAAGGCGATTTTCTCGACGGAAAGTGTGACGGTATAGGAGGGAGCGCATATTCGTTTGAAGTTTTGGGTGTTTGATAATATATACTATGTGTCATTGGTCAAGAATAACTTGAGGAGAGGCTCATCTTGAACAGAAAAGCTATCCATAAATGGGAAAAGTGCCGGAAGTAATGTTTCTTTTTCCCTTTTCACAACTGCAAGAGCCGGTGGCCCTGACCAATCTACGCCGGAGTTTATTGACCACCTCCCGCCAGTTGTATATATCTGTTATCATGTGGATTATATTTTTGAACTAAAGACCGGCTATAAGTGGTCATCGCTTCCGGCTTTGGCAAGTTGCGGAAGTATTGAATATTCTGGACTATACTGTACAATTAATTCCGGAGTAATGTGTACAACTGATTCCGGAGCAAAGTGTACAACTTTTGAATAGTTTTTTTAAATAAAAAAGGTTTTTTTGCCGGGTGCGGAGCACAAACCACGGGGACATTCTGGCATATAGTATACAACTGGTTCCGGACTAAAGTGTACAATCGATTTAAATAACAGGGATTGATTTGTGACTTTTGTGCCTTTCAAAAAATAAGGCACTATGGCAAACAAATCAATCAACATGACACAGGTACGACGTATCATCCAATTAAAGGCAGAAGGATTAAGCAAGCTAAAAATCTCTCAGTCGCTTCATATACACCGGGCTACTCTTGAAAATTATCTTTCAAAATTATTAACAAGTGATAAAAGCTTTTCTGAACTTTTAGAATATAGTGAAGAGGAGTTAATGGGTTTAGTTTATACTGACCGGGCAACTCCAAAAGCCGATGACCGTTTTGATGACCTTAAGAAACATCTTGATTATTTCCAGCAGGAACTCACCCGCCCGGGTGTAACCCGGAAGGTACTTTGGGAAGAGTACCGGCAGGCCTATCCTGACGGATATCATTACGCCCAGTTTTGTGAGCATTTTGCCAGGCATGTCAGGAGTACGAAAGCCACCATGCATTTTTTGCATCGTGCCGGGGACTTTCTTCAGGTTGACTTTGCAGGAAAAGGATTGCAATATGTTGATGTACAAACAGGTGAAATCGTGTCATGTCCGGTACTGGTTTGTGCCTTGCCATTTAGCGGATATACCTATGTCGAAGCTTTGCCGTCAGCCGGACAGGAACATTTGTTTTGCGCTTTGAACCGTTGCCTTGAATACTTTGGTGGGGTTCCCAGGAATGTTTTAAGTGACAACATGAAACAGTTTGTCAGCAGGAACCAGCGTTACGAATATAGGTTCCAGGAATTAGCCGACCAGTGGGCTGTCCATTATAATACAAACCTTGTAGCAACCAGACCACATAAGCCCAAAGACAAACCCTCGGTAGAAAACAGTGTTTACCTTTCTTATCTAAGGATCTATTCAAGAATCCGAAATGAAGAGTTCCATAGTGTCTTTGAAATAAATAAAAGGATAAGGGAACTCCTTGTAACATATAACCAGACTTCATTCCAGAAGCTTCCCGGAAGCCGGATGGAACGGTTCCTGAATAGTGAAAAATCTCTGTTAAAACCACTCCCTCAAGATCCATTTGTTATAAAGCACATAACCACAGGGAAGGTACAGATGAACTATCATGTAGTGTTAGGTGAAGACAAACATCAATATAGTGTTCCCCACCAATACATAGGGCAGAATACCAAAATCATTTATGATGAACATAACGTGGAAATCTATGTCGGTTTTCAAAGGATCGCTCTTCATAAAAGGGACTATCGCAAATATGGATATACTACCCTTGCTGAACATATGCCTGAGAAGCATCTTAAATATAACGAGACCCTTGGTTGGGATGCTGAATACTTTTTATCATATGCATCAAAGATCGGGGAAAACACTGTGGTGGTTTTTAAGAAAATACTTGCTTCCAAGGATTTTGTTGAACAGACATATAATGCCTGCATAGGATTAAAAAGGCTTGCAGAAATTTACGGACCAACTCGTTTTGATGCTGCTTGCAGAAGGGCTTTAAAGGGCAGCAGGATAACTTACGGAATGATCAAAAACATTTTGGAAAACAACATGGATAAACAGGAAGAACCTGGTCTGACCCTGTTCTTTCTTCCAGACCATGAAAACATACGCGGACCTCAGAATTACAATTAATCAGATTTTAAACAACCATTTAAATTAAAACTATGAATACACAAATCACTCTTGATCACCTTGCGGATCTAAAACTCCATGGTATGGCACGAGCTTATCAGGCTGTACTATCGATGCCTGTGCAGGAGCAGCCATCCATAAACCAATTTATTGCCCGGCTGGCAGAAGCAGAAATACAGGATCGTACTCATAAAAGAACTGAAAAGTTCCTACTTCAAAGTAAGCTGAGATACAATGCTGTTCTGGAACAAGTGCATTGTAATGCTGACAGGAATCTTTCACAGGAGAAATTGTTGATGTTAGCAGATTGCAGTTTTATTGAGCGTGCCGAGAACCTTCTTATTACCGGAGCTACCGGTTGCGGAAAGAGTTACCTGGCCTGTGCCATCGGACGGCAGGCATGCTCATTCGGGTACCGTACGTTGTACTTCGGAATAAACCGCTTTCTCGAAAAGATATCCAACTCAAAGCTAGACGGCTCATTTATAAAGCTTTTAAATCAAATTGAGAAGACTCATCTCTTAATATTAGATGACTTTGGGATACATCCTTTGGATGGAGTAACAAGACTAGCACTGCTTCAAATTTTGGAAGACAGGTATGGGAAAAAATCGGTTATCATTACCTCTCAGCTACCGGTTCCAAAGTGGCATGAGTACATCGGAGAATCTACTATTGCCGATGCAATTATGGACAGATTGGCAGTAAATGCACATAGGATCGATTTAAAAGGAGAGTCACTCAGAAAGAAAAAATAACGTTATATTTATGTTACAAATTAATCCCTTGTTGGATTGTACACTATACTCCAGAATCGCTGTACATATTGGCCGGAATAATCAGTATTATTGAAACATGCAGCCAATAAGTTTACTCTCAAACCCTGTTTAAGTGGGAGTTGCATTCAAGTATTTGTTAAATGGTGTTGCACTTTTAAAGTTAGCAAATTATATCAAGAGTATAACATTTGTTATAATGGCCTTTGTAATCTGGAGGTTATGAATCAGTGGTGCACCTTTTTTGATGGCCTTTAATTTGGATACTCATTTAGCAATGGAAGATATTATGTGATGAGTTGGACCGAATGAAAGAAAAATATAATTTTATTAACTCTTTCTTTGGCTGATGACGGATTCGTGGTCAAAAATAGAAGTAGCGTTAATTGTTGCGGACTATTTTGATATGCTCATAAAAGAGCTTAATCAAATTCCATATAAGAAATCAGAGCACAGAAAACAAATTTCACCTCTTCTTAGAGACCGCTCCGAAGGATCAATTGAATTTAAGCATCAAAATATCAGTGCAATACTTATAAATCTTGGCAGACCATATATCAGTGGATATCTTCCGCGCTTTAATTATCAAAATCTTTTGGAAGATGAAGTCATTGACTACTTAATTAATCATTCAGAAATTGAATCTTATTTTCAACAGTTTGTAGAAAAGGATATAGTCAGACCGAAAACCCGACCTGACTTCGAGAGATTAATTGTATCACCACCTTCTATTATATCGGTTACTGAACCAAAAGTATATTATCAAAATAAGGCAATCAAAACTAATTACTTAGAGAAAGAACAGTTAAATAAAGCCTTGGGACTATACGGTGAAGAATTAGTGATTGAGTACGAAAAATGGTATCTCATTAAATCTGGGAAAGAACACTTCGCTGATAAGATTAAATGGATTTCAAAGGAGGAAGGTGATGGAGCGGGATTTGATATCCTCTCAAGAAACTTGAATGGGACGGATAAATTTATTGAGGTTAAGACAACTCGACTTGGAAAGGAAACACCATTTTTCTTCTCCTCAAATGAACTTCAGGTCTCAATCAGTAAAGCAAATGATTATCACCTTTATAGAGTCTTTAATGCAAACAGTGATGTGAGGCTTTTTGCAAAAAACGGTTCTTTAAGTAATATTTGCAAATCAATTCCAACCATGTATAAAGGTTATTTTTAATGTCTTAAATCAAAAAGATTTCCTTTTCATTCAAAATCTTGGCTAAATAAAGACACCAAATAAACACACACCCATAACAGGTCTTGTAAGTATCTGATATTCTCAAGATCCGTCCTTCTTTGACCACTCCCGAAAAAAGGTCTGGAAAGATTCTCACATATATTTGGGAACAATATGGATTTGATTCTTTTTGGGCTTATGTTAATTAAAAGTATGAACCCTTCTGAACTTCATCAATTCTTACCACTAAGGAAACTATTAAATTTAAAGTATATTTGGATTTTTTAAAAAATTGTTCTTCCTTTGTTTCATAATCAACCCTGATGTTAACATCAGCCGCCTCTAGGTTACGATCTAGGGGTTTTTTTATGAAAAGGGTAAGCTTTTTAATAGACGGTTTCAATCTTTATCATTCGATAAAGGATTTGGAAAGAATACATGGGATAAAAGCAAAGCGGCTTAACTTATATTCCTTGTGCAGGTCATATCTTTATCTGTTTGGTAAGGATGCTGTACTTCAGGATATTTTCTACTTTTTCAGCATATCCAAATCATTTATCTCTCTCCAGACCCGATACAATAGCTAGACATAAAGATTTTATAACCTGTATTGAAGACTCAGGAATAAAGGTAGTATTAGGTAGATTTAAAGAGAAGAAGGTTTTCTGTGATAATTGTAAAACTATAATAAACAAACACGAGGAAAAAGAAACTGATGTAGCAATTGCTGTCAAAGTCATAGAATTATTTCATATGGATTCTTGTGATATTCAAGTTATTGTTCCGGGGGATACAGATCTTGCTCCAGCTATAAGAACTTCTTTAGCATTATTCCCAAAGAAGCAGATTTGTTTTGCATTCCCATTTAATAGAAAAATGAAAGAGTTAGCCGCCCTTTCAACATTACCCTCATTCTCAATTGGTAGAATGAACTATCAAACACATAGCCTTCCTGATCCTTATATATTAAAAGACGGGAATGAAATTTTCAAACCCACCTCTTGGTAAGAGGTAATACTCACAAAAATATTTCAGCTACACCCAAATCCTGGCACCAAACTGGCACCTTTTAATGATGGGCTGTATTATCTAAATCCAGGTATTTTCCCTCTAAGGTTTCAAGGATATTGTGCAACTCCTCATGTCTACCCCTACCAATTATATTTTCTTCATGATTTTCAAATTTTTCATAAAGAAGCTTTTGCTCTGAAACTGAAAGTTTGATATCAACCAAAGGAAATAATACAGTATTTTCTTTTTGGATGTGTGACCTCATCAGGCTAATGTAATCTCTGGAAGCCTGAATAAAAAGAGGCTTGTCAACCTTACTATTCAAAATGTGATTATAAAAATTCGTATTAATGTATAAATTATTAATTATGCGCCTCATGGTGAACATGTTCCTCTTCTTCGTCTTCAGCGAACTTGAAGAATTGTACATAAGCTTTAATGTATTCTCTTCCTTCAGATACATTATTCACATCAAAATTCTTCAGGGACATTGCTTTATTAAACCGTTCCTGCAGTTCTGACAGCATTTCTTTTGGAACAAGATCTTTGAGAGGAGACAAGTTTCCTTTTTCAAGGGATTTATCAGCAGCCAGTACCTTTTCATCTATCGGGGTTCCTGATGGTTTAACTCCTGCAAAAGGAACTCCTTCTCCGCTTCTGTGAAGTCTCACAACTGTTTCGAAGAAATATTTATCTGCCAGATTCTGGGCGTCAGCGTCTAACTTTCTTACTTTCATCGTAAGAAAGAAGGCTTCCTTAATTTCGGTTTCATTTTCTGGTTGTACCCATTTAAGGACATAGTTCACATTGTTTTTGTTAATAGCGATCTTTGCATCCTTAACTAACGGGCCGTCCATTGTATCGCAATGGGCAAAAGATACATTTGTTGGGAAAATCAACATTAATAAAATAAACGAAGGTGCCAGAAGCCTCCTTAATAAAGCCCTTCTGTTCTGATTACTTTTTAAGTTGTCTGTAGCAACTTTCTTTTCATTTGTTTTCATATCATAAAATTTAAATTAATAATTAAGAATCCAACTGTTATCAATTCGATTCAAAATTACAATGTGGTAAAAGGAGAATCGTCCAGAGTTATAAGACAGGACTTGAAAATCCTGAATAATAGGGCCTGTTTTATAAAATGAGACCGATTGAGTTCAGGAGCAATGGGTATAAACTACTGATTACAAATTTCTTTTAAACTGAGACGGAGTAAGTCCTGTTTTTTGCTTAAAGATCCTGTTGAATGCCGACTTTGAGTTAAAACCACACTCCAGTGCAATTCCTAATAATGAAAAATTACTGTATTTGGGATCGGCGGTTCTTTCTTTAAATTCTTCAACACGATAGCTGTTAATGAAATCAAAAAAATTAAGTCCGAACTTTTCGTTTATTACCTGTGAAAGAAAATGACTTGAAATTCCAAGGTCACCAGCTAATTGCGAAAGGGTCAGTTCCGGATTTAAATATGGTCTTGATGACTTCATATATTCTGAAAGTTTTTCAGCATATTGTTTTGCTTCAGATTCCGTAAGTCTTGAACCAGCATATTTTGTTAAAGTTTTTGCACCTCCACTGGATTCGCTCATATCCTCAGTGGGAAAAATTACTTTCTGTTTCAATCCCAGATAGCCAATCAGGATGACAAAAGCAGATAATGACATGAATAATCCGTCTGTACAGAAAACCATCGAAAACATATTGAATACATGATGGATTACAGTAACACATATCAGGATTGTCCACACTATTCCAAAAACAAGGACCAGCCATCTGAGCCATTTTAAGTCAATATCAGCCAAATAGGAATAATTATTAAAGATCCTTATGTCAAGCTTCTTGAACAGTCTGATTGTCAGGATAAAATAAATTGTCCCCGAAAGAACAGTAAGGATCAGAAAGAACAGAAATAAAAATGGAGGATCGAAATCCCTTAGAAGTCTTTCGATGTTTATCTTTTCTGATGCGAGAGGCTGAAATGAACTGACGAGAATATATAAATTAAAAAAAATAAATGGGACCAAGTGGAAAAAGTCTTTCCAGGATAACCGCTGTTTGCTTGAGACAAGGGTTTGAATATAGAAATACAAGAACGGCCCGTGGAGCATAAACAGTGAGATCAGGCTGATGGATAGTAATTTATAATGCGTAAATAATTCGTGGGAATAAAAAGCATAGATACCAATAAAGAATCCCAGATATGTTAACCAGCAAATCAAAATGTTATCATGCAGAGCCCTGGGTCTTTTCTGCAACAAAAAGACAATAAATAACAAGGCGTTAAAAACAGCAATCAGGAAGATATACTTCATAGATACAAATGTACAATCTTTAAGAAATTATTCAGGAAAGGATGATTTTGGGGATTTGCACAGATTTGTATCTGTTTGTACCTGTTCATCTTGATGCATAATAATTGTAAAAGATTCCATGGATTTATACCGATACATTGAAAATACTGGCACCAAAACTGGCACCAATTAATTGTCATAAGAGAGATTCTGGTTAATTATCAATGACTATCTTTGCTTCATGAATCTGATTGAAAAAAATATCAACAAATTAACCCTGCTTTGCAGACAACACAAAGTAAAAGAACTTTATATTTTTGGATCAATCCTCACAGATGGATTCAATGATTTAAGTGACATTGATTTTCTTGTTCAGTTTAACGATATCGATATTACTGATTACTTCGACAATTATATGGACTTTAAGGAGAAACTTGAAGACCTCTTTGGCAGACAAATAGATTTACTTGAAAACCAAGCTATCAGAAATCCAATATTCCGCAAGGTTCTGGACAGAGAAAAAAGACTGGTTTATGACCGAGAAATTGCTTAAATACTTATATGACGTCAAATTGGCAATTGACGATATTGAATCCTATTTTGAGAATGAACCGAGGACATACAAAAATTATCAAAAAAACTCCTTACTCAAGAGAGCAATTGAAAGAAACCTGGAAATTATAGGAGAAGCAATAAACAGAATTTTAAAAGAAGATCCTGCTTTCCCTATTGAAAACGCTAAAAGAATTATTGGACTAAGGAATCAAATAATCCATGGGTATGACTCAATATCAGATGAAAATATCTGGGGAATAATTACTGTTTATCTGCCTAAGTTAAAATCTGAAATTGATTCGATGATAAAAGAATAGCCACAACAAATCCATAGGAATTCTTCAGGAACTTATCACTCTTTAATATCTGATTTCTTTTCAATTTTAACAGAATTATCTTCAAAACCTGGCACCAAATGCTGACGCTAAAGGTCAACATCCTGACCCCTACCCCTGACGCTGTGGTCAGAGAGTCAGGACGGACCCCAACCAAAAAGAAACCCCATTTGGTCTTTAAGATTTCTGATTTTTGTGAAATCCGTCCTTCTTTGACCACTTCAGAAGAAGGTCTGAAAACTAGTAACATACATTTGGAAACAAGAAGGATTTAACTCCAGATTTGGATAGCCAACTTATTCCGACCAGATGGATTCAGGATTATTGGTTTTCCAATTTTAAGTCAATTAACTTTTTGACTGGCAACAGCTTTTTTTGCTTCACTGATTTGCTGATCTACTTTAATTATTGTAGGAACCCAGAGTGTACCATCCTTCACAGCCTGAAGAAGATCAACTGCCTCTTGAAATTTCCCTTCCTTTAAACGAATAGTTGCTTCTGTATACAAAGCATCCAGATTGTTTGGATCATTATCTAAAACTATTTTGGTAAGAGCCTGTGCCTCTTCAATATTTCTGTCGTGATTGACAAGAAAATAAGCAAGGTCAATCATTATTGAATAATTAGAAGGGTCTAATTTTAAAGCAGTCCGATAGTGCCCCTCTGCCTGGTCAAAACTATTTGCCTCTTCAAACAAAGCGCCAATTCTATTTTCAATTCCACTTTCTGAGGAACCAGAATGTTTACTTAACCATCTGTACTTGAGTATTAATTCTGTAGCTTTTTTCGTGTCCCCCTTTGATATTAACAGTCTGGCTTTTCTCCAAATCAATTCAATATCATCAGGGAAGAGAATCAATCCGTTTTCTAAAACTTCAGATTCTTTATCGTACATTCCAGCACGATTACATACATCAGCAAAAAAAGTATAGAATGGCAGGTAATCCCATTTTTCGCCTCGCTCAGAGCTAACTTTCTCTACTTTTTCAAACATTTTAACAGAATTATCATATTTGCCCAAATACAGATAGGCAATTCCAATATCATATAGAATAAATCTTGATTTAGTCTCAGAGTTCATTATGGAGTTACAATAGTTTATTACATCATTCGTGTTTTGTGTATTAAACCATGCACGCCAAAATTCAAGCCACATACGAAAATCTTCTGGAAGTTTCTCCTTCCCACGATATGCCTTTAAAGCCCAGATTCGAGCCTGTGTCCAGTCGAAATGACAATACGCGAATGAAAGGTAAAAAGCGGCAAGTGTGAATGTTGTATCAATCCTGTAAGACTCTTCAAGCGCTTTAACAGCTACCTGGTTATTTCCATTCATGATTAATTTCATGCCTTCTATATATTTTCTGTAGGCTTCTGACGAGTTCGTAAATGCTTCTCCGTATTCCAGATTGGCATTTTTTTCAAGAGCCTTGATTTCCAGAAAATTTTTAAACTGCCGTGCTAAGGAATCCACCATTATCTTATATTCTGTATCCAAGTTTCCCTCCACGCTCCTTGTTAGCAATACTTCGCCAATTTTAGTATTGATTAAATTACTTACTATTAATTCCTTATTTCCGATTCTTTATAAACTTCCAGTAAGATAAAAATCTGCATTTAACATTCTGGCAACCTGATCAGATTGTGAATCTTCAACATTTAGACTTTTAACTAGTTTTCTACTTTTATAAGCTTCAGACATGGTTTGGGAATTCTGAATTGACAGTTCTTTTGAAGTAGAAAGATAACCCCTTAGCAGATCAGGAAGAATATCCCTCCATGAATCCATAGATTCATCACCAGTCTTGTTGTCAAACCTGTTAACTACTATGAACACTTTTCCAGGTGGTCTTGAATTTGGCTTATATTTAGTTGAATTGGATAATTTAGGATAAACAATTATTGCAGCTATTAACAATAAAACCACAGAAGCAAAATTGACTGCCAGTTTCTTCCATCTAATTGATTTAATAGGTCTTTCTTGCCCCTTCCTTTCCTCTAAATATTTGGATTCACTCAACAGCTCTTTTTGCTTAACTTTTTCTTTTGCAACCCCTGTATGAATTTCTTTCAGGTTATGAAAAATTTCATCAATGGCATTTGCTACTTTATTAATCTGGTTCCGATACTTTGTTTTGTTAAGATTTAGTTTTTCATCATCACTATTTGTAAGCGGTCTGTTTACTCCAGGTTCTTTATAAATAAATTCAATGGCCCTTAAAACCCCTCCAAGTTCCTTATCAATAAGAGTTTTATCTTCAGGGTATAGATCATGTATCTGAACAGGAATCAACCTGTTGGCGACATTTCCGTTAGGAAGTTTTATTTTCAATCCAAACTGATCCTTTGATGCCTGTTCAACAAACGCCTTAAACTCATGTTCCCAGGCAAATGATTTCGGGTCACAATATGTGCGTGAAATAATCGGAATAAAAATGAGACACCTGAGCTTCTCTTTCAGGGAAGCATCAACATCATGTGTCTCCCGTAATCCGTCATGTGGATTAATGTCGAAATAGACACTAATTTCTTCCTTGAAGGTAGATTCGAGTTCTGTCTTAAGCGCATCAACAAACTCACTTACCCACCTGTCGCCTTTGTTGTCTTTCTGGCGGTAGGAGATGAAGATGTCATAATTATATCCTTCAATTATACTTGACATCTGAAGTATATTATATTATGCAAGTTAAACCTTACCTGAACAAAATACAAATATGTATTCGTGTTGCACTGATCGGGATTTGGATTATAATTAAACTTAATTTGAAATGAGTGGTGTTAAAAATCCCGATCTTGTTAAAATCTTCAATTGATTTTATTAAAATTCACCCAAAACCTGGCACCCCCCAATTGACACTTGTAAAAACTATAGGAATCTTTTCCTGGCAAATGCCTTACCCGAACCTGATTTTAGGTATTTCTCAAATTCATATGCTTTGTATTTATTATTGAAGGCAGAAAAATAGACAAGTGTGACAGGCAATCTGTCTTTTGTATAGGTATTCTCTCCTTTCAAATGGCGGTTTATCCGATCATCCAGATCTGATGTACAACCTGTATAATAAGAATTATCAGCACACTTTTAAATATATACAAACCACATGGTTATAGCGATGACATAATTTTCATTTGGTCTACTTCCTGGATACCCAATGAAACATACAATCAAAAAAAAAAATAATTATTCAGAGACGAAAATATATGCTTTTTTACTACAGGCTTCAGTGGGCTGCGCCCACCGAAGCCCGAGGAAGGTTTAGCGTTACAAAGCTCTCTATTAAAGGTAAAGCCCTCCTACGCTAAAGCTTCGGAGGGCGAAGGTGGGCCCAGCTGGGATCCCCGCCTGACCGACGTCAGTCAGGCAGGGAACCAGCGATCCCTTGATTATGAGCTTTTTATGAGGGTTTCCACAGATTTCCACAGATTTGTATCTGTTTGTACCAGTTTATTTTGTAACAGAATAATTGTAAAAGATTCCACGGATTTATACCGATATGGTGGAAATACTGGCACCAAAACTGGCACCAGATATAACTTTGTTATCGGAATGTTTATTCAGAAAGTATGCGATATAACTCAAGATTCAGATAATAATGACGGCCTTCAATTTCTTTTTTCTCAAGAACATGTATATCACATAATCTGTTTAAATAATCCCTGGCAGTATTTTCAGCATATATTCCTGAATCAACCAGATGTTTTACTTTAGTAAATGGTTGAGTAAACAGTGCATTTACTAAATCTTCTGGATTTCTGACTTTCCTGGCATCTTTCTTAATAAACTCTAATATTGAATCTTTTGCTGATACAATATCATTGATTTTCTGGAAAGTAATTATTGATGTGTATTCAATAGCTTTAAGCATAAATAATAACCAATACTGCCAATTACCTCTTTGAGAAACTCCAGATAATCCCGAGTAATAATCTTCTTTATGATCTAAAATATATCGGCTTAAAAACAGGATTGGGACATCAAGTAAGCCCTTTTTTGTCAGATAATTGATATTAAAGACTCGTCCTGTTCTGCCGTTGCCATCACGAAATGGATGTATAGCTTCAAATTGATAATGGGCAATGGCCACTTTAAACAAATAGTCCATTTTGAAATTTTCATCATCGTTTAAGAAGGCTACCAGGTTGTCCAACTTTTCTTTTATCACAGCCTTACCTTTCGGCGGCGTATAAATAACCTGACCGGCAGTTGGCCCAGTGCCACTTTGTTTTATTGTTGTATTTAAAAAATCGGGTCGAATCTCATCTTTTGTTTGTTTTATTTCCTGAAAGACTTTAATGAAATACTCTATGTCAAAATAATCCTGGTTTTTTAAATAATTGTAACCAGACCATAGTGCTTCTCTATACCTTAACACCTCCTTTGAAGCTTCATTAATTTCAATGCTCTGGTCACTATAAGCCTTATAGAGTTCGTCATCCGTTGTGAAAATGTTCTCAACAGCACTTGAAATTTTTGCTTCCTGCAAGCTGATAGTATTGATTAATAAACCCTGATCGGGAATCACAACACTACGACCCTGCAACCTTGCTAATGCGGCTTTAGCATCTCCCAGTTTCTCTAATATCTCAATTGTCTGAAAAAGTTCTTTTCTTATTGGCAACAGGGGAAGATTGTTCCATGGGACATTTCTGTCGGGATTAATTTGATATAGTATTTCAGACATTAATTGCGGGGAAATTTAATGTTTACTCAATTTCTGACCTCAAATATAGTGCAAATATGTCTGCCAAACATTAATTATCTAATTATTTAAGGCCAGAATGCGTTGTTGACCTTAAAAAAGATTACAAAAACAAAGGGGACATTAAAATATCACATATTTAATGTTTGCATAAAACTTATAGCCCCCATCGGTCCTTCTTTGACCACTTCAGAAGAAGGTCTGAAAAGTTTAATACAACAAGTCGAAGATTATACTAAATAATCTGAGGATACATCCTTGAGCTTAATGATATCACATACTTTCTCTGATATCTTGCATCCATTCTGGCATATGATCTTGCATGAAGAACAATTATTACAAACTTTTTGAGGAAGGTCAAGAGATGCAAGCAAACTCTTAGCGAGCAATGGTTGTCGATAACCATATGTATACATATATGCTCTCATCAAATCAGGAATTGGCAGATTGTCCTTGCACTGGCGTATGCACTGACCGCAGCCCTGACAATATAGTCCACAATAAGAGCCCTCTCTTTTCAAGTCTGCAATTTCAGAATCGGTGAGATTCAGATCTTCCATAACTGAAAGGTCGGTATTCATTTCCTCAAAGTTGCTGAAGCCTGGTACTGTAGCATGTACATTCTTATCCTGAAGCGCCCATTTTATCGACGCAGCGGGATTTACTGGTTCCTTTCCTTGTTCAATATCTCCTCTTATTAGTTTTATAGCAACTACTCCCAAACCTGCTTTTGCTGCATTTGCAATAGCTTCCCTGACCTTAAGCCTGTCTGATTGTCTGGGGTTATATGCAGCCATGACTATATCATAAAATTTCGAATCAGCAGCTGCATTGACTGCTTCAGGCACATTACTATGGCTTGTAAGACCAAGAAATCGGGCTTTACCTGCTTTCTTTGCCTTTTCCATAGCATTCATGACAGGTTCATAAAAAGCCGATTCTCTCCGAGAGACGCTATGGTGATATACTATATCAACATAATTCATTTGTAAATTCTTCAGAGCTGCATCAAGCATCCTGGTAAATTCTTTTTCAGTCGCCGTTTTTTCATAGAGTCCTGTCTTGTAATCCTGGGGGAGGTGAATTTTGGTTCCGTAGATAAATGAATCCCGATCCAGTTCCTTGAGAACATTTCCGATCATTTCCTCATTCCTCATCTGTTGAGGCTGAGCAGCTGTTGAGTCGAAATGATTTACTCCAGCATCAAGAGCAGCTTTTATCAATGCAGGACTACCTGAAGACAGAATTCCCATTCCTATAACTGGTACTCTGATGCCTGTCTTCCCAAGTGTGCGATAAACTAATTTATTTGGAAGTCCATTTTTCTGGTGTTTTACTGCTGGCGCGAAATATATTTTTCCAAATACTCCAGCTCCAAAAACTCCAATTGAAGCATTTTTAATAAACTGTCTGCGGCCTGATTTCTTATTCATTTTGATTAAGTTTTGCTATTTATTTCAACAAGTTACGAGCTTGCAGGATAAAAGTCAAATAAAAGGAGCTTTTTTACTCAAATCCTAGCACCAAATGCTGACGCTATCGTTCAGCATCCTGACCTAACTGGCGCTAAAAAGAAAGACACCCGCAACTGGTCTTTTATTTGTCTTATTTAAAATGAAATCCGTTCTTCATTGACCAGTTCAGAAGAAGGTCGGAAAAGATTTGGCATTTCAGTCAACTGCAGCACACAATTTCTGATAATGAATAGAGATGCTGTTAAGAATTGTAAATATTTGTATATTATAATAATAGCTGGATTAAGTACTATATTTCAGCAGAGATAAGTCTACTTATCTATTGTCTTTTATCGATTTGGCTATGAATTCCGCCATAATCCTTGTTCCTTTCTCATTTGGATGGATACCATCTAAAAAATTTTCAGGTTGGTTACTCATTTGGGTATACAAATCGATAATAGGAAGGTTATTTGACTCAGCTATCTTCTTAATTTCTGGTACTACCGATGCACGCAAAGAGGAATCCCCATCATTCCAGTTGAAGGTATTTTCATAAATAGGAGTTGGCAGGCAAAGAAAGATTTTGGGTTTGGTATTAATGGTATTAAACGTATCTATCATGGTTTGATAATCTTTTCTGAAGTTCACATCATTCCAATTAGTGCCTTGAATACCGTCAATTCTTGGCCGAACATCATTTGTACCTAATGCTATAATAATAATATCAGGTTTAAAAGCAAATAAGCGATAAAATTCATCACAATTCCAATAAGGTATATCGCCTTCTTTTTGAACTGTTGAACCACTTCGCGCACAGTTTAGAACAGAATAATCAGAGCCTAATATGCTGTCGAGCAACACAGGGTAAGCATTTTTACTTTCATTTAACAAACCATACCCTTCTGCAATACTGTCACCTACAACCGCAACTTTTTTTTCTATCTGTGAACAAAAAATAAATAATATAAACAATAATGCTAAAGAGATAAGTCCCTTCTTTTTCATAATTCATGTTTTAATTTCACAATAAATCCTTTCAAGTAACTTCATTTTTCTATTGGTTTAAATAAAACTTCCAGAATTCTATTGTGTTTTTAATTATCTGTCTTGTTGTTTCATTGTCAAGGGCAGCATCAAATCCATGGACTCCATTTTGATAATTTATTAAGGTAATCGATAAATCTTGATTTAAAGCTTTGTCATAAAAACTTGCTAAGGTTTGATTTATATATGGAACATTATCTTTCCCTGCTCTGATAATCATTATAGGCACGTCTTTGTTCCAAGCATTTGGTTCAGATAATCTTGGAGTCTTGAATCCCATATTTTGTGATAGTGTATCAATCTGGGGTAAATATTTAAAATCATTAGTCAGGAAAAATCCGTAATAAACAACTGCGCATTTAAAAATATTATCTGATCTGTTTAATATATAGGAAATAGCAGTGGGGGTATGAGCAGAACATGTCCATGCTCCAATCTTATTAATGTCAATTTCTAATTTGTTTTCATTTGTTTTCAAATAATTTGAGAGGGTGACTATATCCTTTTCTGGGTCTACTGACTCATAGACAATAGCAGCCATGTTTGATGCTGAAATTATCTTGCACCATGAAACTAACTGGATATAGTTTCTAAATTCGCTGCCAAGCAACTTCTGGCCCGCCACATCAGGGTAACCTAAAACAATAATAACTGCAGGAATTTTTCTCTGGAAATCAAAATCTGGTGGATAATAGATATCCATTGTCAAAGATGAACCTGCAATATCCTGGTATGGAATATCTTTTTTAATAATTACATTATTCATTCCTGGCAAATCATAAACCACAGCACCTTGCTCTCTTTGTTTGTTTGTAGTTTGTGCCTGTATTTCAACTATGATAAATAAAAATAATACAGGGAATAGTGAGGTTCTTCGAAGTGTATTCATTTGTCTGGGTTTTTGTAAACGAATTAATCTAAATAACTCTAAGTCAGGAACATGATGAAAGTTACACCAAAATTAGACCAAAAGCAAATAAATCTTTTCGGAAGACAGCAATAGGATTAGTGTTTTGGTAGTTTAAGTATTCCTAGTATTCAGAACTTTTATGTCACTCCATTCTTTATTAATTTTTACCTGTAAAACTATTTAATAGAATTCCCCCAAATTAGGTACAATAACAGATGGGTGAAATGGAGAGGCAGCTTATTCCACCTTAATTTTTCAGTCGGATCATTCCATTTTCATTGAAAACCTGGCACCAAACTGGCACCGAAAAAAGTGTAAGTGTGAGAGTGAGAGTGAGAAAGAAGGGAATGTTCGATACCTGGAAGTCTAGATTAATCTTTTAATGGCAAATGCTTTTCCCGATCCAGATTTAAGGTACTTCTCAAATTCATAGGCTTTGTATTTATTATTGAAAGCAGAATAATATACAAATACGACAGGTAATCTGTATTTTTTATAGGTATTCTCTCCTTTCAAATGACGGTTTATTCGATCATCAAGATCTGATGTACAACCAGTGTAATATGAATTATCGGCACATTTTAAAATATATACAAACCACATAGTTACAGCTATGACATAATAACTGCTAGAGC
>CAYQZL010000042.1:0-29765 GCA_964421975.1 uncultured Rikenellaceae bacterium | reverse complement strand
ATCACTGGCAGAATGAGTCGAGCGGGCAACATGCATCCAGCTGGCTGAAAAAATATGTTCCCTTTGCAGATGCCCTGAAAGCAAACGGTTACCATACCGGATTTACAGGCAAGGGAGTCGGACCTTTCCAGTATGCACGTAATGAGCTGGATTCATTGTGGAGAGAAGAAAACGCGGCGGGTAAAGCTTATAACTCGATTCAATATAAACGGGGTGACCCGGGTGATGAAAGAACTGCAGGAGGGATAGGTGCAACTAATTATTATGCCAACTTCCGCGATTTTATGCAGCAGCGTAAGGACGGTCAGCCTTTTTATTTCTGGTATGGAGCTACAGAACCTCACAGGAATTATGAAAAAGATTCGTGGAAGAGAAACGGTAAAGATCCTGCCCTTGTGGAAGTACCGGAATTTTTCCCTGACAATGAAGTGATCCGGGGTGATCTTCTTGATTATGCGGTTGAAATAGAATGGTTCGATATTCACCTTACACGGATACTCAGTTATCTGGATTCGATAGGGGAACTTGATAATACAATAGTTTTTGTTACCGGCGACAATGGAATGCCGTTCCCCAGAGCTAAAGCAAATGCTTTTGAATATGGTGTGCATGTACCGCTGGCCATCAGTTATCCCGGCGGATTCCCGGGAAACAGGATCGTGGATGATCCGGTAAGCTTTGCTGATTTTGCTCCAACCATACTGGAGATGACGAATACCAAACCGGAAGGGATGATGCCCATTTTCGGGAAGAGTATTGTAAATATTCTTAAATCAAAAAAATCAGGTATTGTTGATGAGACAAAAAAATACATATTTGCAGGGAGAGAACGTCATTCCTCATCGAGGTGGAACAATCTCGGGTATCCTGTCCGGGCAATCAGAAGTGCACAATACCTGTTGATATGGAATATGAGGCCGGATTTATGGCCTGCAGGTGATCCCCAGGCTATTGACAGTAAAACAGGTGAACTGTTACCGATGTATGGGATAGATGAAAAAGGTATTCATCATTCTGAATGGGCATTTACCGATGTAGATGCCAGTCCTTCCAAATCGTTCCTGATTGAAAATCATAATGATCCGAACATGAAGCGGTACTTTGACTGGGCTTATGCAAAAAGACCGGAATATGAATTGTTTGATGTTAAGAAAGATCCATATTGTCTTACCAACCTGTGCGGGAATCCGCGGCTCAGTACCATTGAGCAGGAAATGAAATCCGAATTGCTAAAAGAGCTTGAAAGATCCGGTGATCCCCGTGTTGTTGGACCAGATATGGAAATATTCGAATCTTATGTCCGCTACAGTCCCATCAGGGAGTTCCCGAAGCCAGATGGTTCTGAGTAATGAATGGTGTTATAAAGTGAGTTGCCGTCAGGGCAAACGAGATTTAATGTAATCAGCTGTTTTTAATTCAATACTAACCTTTTAATTTTTATTTATGAAAAGTAAATCTGATCTGTGGGTACATCGTTACCAGTTTCGGAAAAAACTATTCTTGAAACTTCTGACTGTGATCCTGATCCTCTTTACCGGAGTATCAGGTATCTATTCTTCATCCTTTGCACAACAGAACCTGGTTACCGGGCGAATAACTGACGCTTCAACAGGTGAAGCAATGCCGGGGGTAAACATTGTTGTCAAGGGCACCAGTACTGGTACACTTTCCGATGCCAATGGCAGGTTTTCACTTAATGTTACATCAGGTGATGCTGTTCTGGTCTTTTCATTTATCGGATACACTGCCAGGGAAATACCTCTGGAAGGAAGGAATAATGTTGATCTTGAGCTGTCACCGGAAATGACCGGCCTCGATGAGGTCGTTGTTATTGGTTACGGTACAGCAAGGAAATCAGACTTAACAGGCGCAATTGCCCAGGTAAAGGCCGAGGACCTTAAGAATTATTCCCCTTCAAATGTAAGTGATCTGCTGCGGACAAGTATTCCGGGTTTAAATGTCGGTTATGCTACTTCGGCTAAGGGTAACAGTTCCATTCTGATACGTGGTGAAACCACTCTTACCGCCGGATCAAGTCCTTTAATTGTGGTGGATGGTGTTATCTACAATGGTGATCTGTCAGACATTAATCCTGATGACATTGACCGGATGGATATAATGAAAGATGCCAGCTCGGCTGCTGTCTACGGTTCAAGAGCTACCAATGGTGTTATATCAATTACAACAAAAAGAGGATTAAGCGATAAAGCAACCATTAATTTCAGCACCACACTGGGAATTGCTACTGCAGCTAACAGGGTCAATCCATATGATAAGGACAGTTTTATCCAGTGGAGGTCAGATATGTTTAAATCTGTTTTCAGTGCGACAGTACCACAGGAGCCATGGAGTCCGTTTGATGATCCTCGTACTGTTGATCCGCAGTATCTTAATGCATGGCTCGCATATCATAGTACAACCCAGGAGAATATGGTTGATGCATGGCTGTCAGGACTCAGACTGACCGGGAGAGAAGCTACGAACTATAAGGAAGGTAATATTATTGACTGGGAAGATATAATTTATCAGAACGGGAAACGGCAGGATTATAATTTAAGTCTTTCAGGGAAGCATAATGACCTTACTTATTACTGGTCATTGGGATATATGGATAATGAAGCCCTCACCATCGGAGATGAGTTTTCTACAATACGCTCACGTATAAATCTGGAAGGAAAAGCTGCAAAATTCCTGAAAGTCGGACTGAACGCCAATTTTTCCTACAGGGATGAGAGTTCGGTACCGGCTAATAATGGCCAGTATATGAACCTTACACCATACAGCAGCTATTTTGCTGATGATGGTATTACTCTGAGACTTTATCCAAACGATGATATTCAGGCTTCACACCCTTTGCTTGAGCGGACCTACCGGGAAAGGGAAAATGAGTATTACATAGTATCCCCAAAAATATATTCTGTACTCGAATTGCCTTTTGGGATTACTTATACAATGAATTTTTCTACAAAAATTGATTTTTATCACAATTATATTCATGATTCATCCAGGCATCCTGCATGGGGATTATATGGTGGTGCAGCATCAAGAGATAATAGTCTCAGAAGAGAATGGCAGATTGATAATATAATCAACTGGAACAGGACTTTTAAGGAACAGCACAGGGTAGATGTTACTTTACTGGCTAATGCCGAAAAGATAAGGATCAATTCAGATGGTATGGATAACCGTACCTTTTCTCCCAATGATATTCTGGGTTACCATGATATGTCTACAGGTACTTTACCTGAACTTACCAGTGATGATCAGGTCCAGACCGCTGACGCCCTTATGGCTAGGTTAAACTATGGTTTTAAGAACAGATACTTATTGACAACTTCAATCAGAAGGGATGGATCTTCCCTCTTCGGTTATTCAAATCCGAGAGCAACCTTCCCTGCTGTAGCTCTGGGCTGGGTGATCTCTGAAGAGAGCTTTTTCAAACTGAATTTTGTGAACTATTTGAAATTAAGAACTTCATGGGGAGTGAATGGCAACCGTGCAATAACCAATTATGCAGCATTGTCCAGGATAGCTGCCAATAAATCACTTAATGCAAATCAAAACGGAGTAGCCTCAACAATACCGCTTCTGGTAATCAATACAATGGAAAACAAGGGTCTGAAGTGGGAAAGAACCCAGACTTTCAATCTTGGTCTGGATTTTACACTTCTTGAAGGTATACTCAGAGGCTCAGTTGAAGCTTATACCACATCTACAACCGATGTTCTTGTTAACCGTGAATTACCTACTATTACCGGTTATAACAGGGTTTATGCCAATCTTGGAGAGGTAAGGAATAAGGGTTTGGAGCTTTCTGTCAACAGCCTGAACATGGCAAAAAGGAATTTTGAATGGCATACAGATCTGGTTTTTTCTTTGAACAGAAATAAAATCGTATCAATTACAGGTGAAAAATTTGATGTATATGATAAAGACGGGAATGTTATTGGTAAAAAAGAACCTGATGATAAAACAAACAACTGGTTTATCGGACAGGCCAAAGATGTTATCTGGGATTACAGGATACTCGGAACATGGAGACCGGGAGAAGAAACCGAAGCAGCCAAATGGAACCAGGCCCCGGGTGATTTTAAGTTGCAGGATGTAAATAACGATGGGTTGCTTACAGACGATGATAAACAATTCCAGGGTTACAAAACACCAAGGTTTACCTGGACATTAACGAACAGTTTCAACATTTACAGAAATATTGAAGCTTCCTTTGTATTGTATTCATTGTGGGGTCAGAAATCGGTTTATGATCTTGCAAAACATGATAATCATATTGAAGACCGACGTAATTCTTGGGACATTCCTTACTGGACACCGGATAATCTGTCTGATAAATATGCCCGCTTACGCTCAGCACCTGCAGCAGGTGTGGGTTATTCAAGCTGGTTTGACCGTTCATATATCCGTCTGGAAAATGTTGCGATTGCTTACAGAGTGCCCGGAAATCTCCTGAATAATACTTTTATCAATAACGTAAAAGTATCATTCAATATCAGAAATGTCGGAGTCTGGGCTCCGGAATGGAAATTTGGAGATCCCGAAGACGGAACACGTGCCCAAAGGATCTTTTCATTCGGATTGAACCTGACTATTTAATTGTTTAACCTGTTTATTGAAATAATATGAAATATCTGAATATAATTTTTAAGATACAAAGTATTATCCTGGTAATACTTATCGGAAGTGCATGTAGTGAAAGCTTCCTTGAGCCTCAGCCTCTTTCATTCTATGCTCCGGAAAATGTACTTACCGACGAATCCGGGCTTCAGGCTGTACTCGACAATGCACTCGTCAGTCTGAGAACAGAATTTTGCACAGATCAGTCTCCGTTTTGCACAAATCTGAAATACTCCGATGTGGGTGTCGACGGGAGTACCGATAAAGCAACTCCATGGCAGGATCTGAACAAACAAATGCTGCCCGACGGAGTTTATAATAATAATGCTTATACCAAAATTGGCTGGTACTGGGATCAATCTTATTATGTAATTAAGGATTGCAACACGGTGATTTCCAGAATTGATAATGCAACTTTCAGTTCTGAAGCAGCGAAAAATGCTTTGCTTGGAGGTGCTTATTTTATGAGGGCATTCCGTTATTATTCCAAAACACTGCAATATGGCGATGTTCCACTTGTGCTTGAGGAGATAACTGCACCCAAAGTTGATTTCTATACAACTACAAAGGAATCAATATGGGAAAAAATGATAAAGGACCTGGAATTTGCTGTCCAGCATGTTCCTGAAGCAAATCTTGTTAACCGCGGACAGGTCACGAAAGCTGCCTGTAAACATCTTCTTGCCAAGTATTATTTGCTGGAAGGCAGATTTGATGATGCTATCAGACTTACAACTGAAATAATAAGCGGTGGAGTTCATAGCTTAAATACGCAGCGCTTCGGGATAGATAAAAACATAGCAAATAAAGATGTTGTTTGGGATATGTTCAGGATAGAGAATAAAAGCCTGGCCGGTAATACTGAAGGTTTGTTAATGACCATTGACAGGTATGGTATGGAAGGTAATTCAGGAGGAGTTATTTCAATGCGGAATATTGTACCCAATTATGGCCAGCCCGGACTAATTAAAACTCCCAACGGAGCTAACGGAATGTCAGATGCAGCGGGTCTTGAGATCGGACTTGTTGAAAAATATGGACGAGGTGTCGCAAGAGTCCGGCCATCATGGTATTCGCAGAAAGGTGTCTGGATATTGGATGGTGTTGAGGATACATTGGACTACCGCCACAGAACTGATAATGGTAATTGGATTACCATGGAGAAACTGGTCTATAATAATCCGGCCCTTAAGAAAAGCGGCAATGAGTGGTTCGGTAAAAACCTCCGCTTATACAGCACCACCGGTACACTGTTATGCCTTGATACTATAAGGACATGGTTCAGCTGGCCGCATTATAAAGTATGGGTTCAGGATCCTGACCGTGTACAACCTCAGGGAGGCCCCGGGGACTGGTATATATACCGCCTTGCTGAAACATACCTACTGAGGGCAGAGGCCTATGTGTGGAAGGGTGAATGGCAAAAAGCTGCTGATGATATAAATACAGTCAGACAAAGGGCAAATGCCCAGTATATGTACACAGCAGGTGATTTGGAAAATCTTCAGATTGGTGCGGTACTGGATGAAAGAGACAGGGAATTACATTATGAAGAGCTCCGTAAGGTTGAACTGACCAGAATGGCGATAATCTTTGCCAGAACGGGTATTGAATGCTATAACGGCAAGACATACAGTATGAATAGTATTTCGGAGAATAATTTCTGGTATGACAGGGTTAACGAAAAGAGTGATTTTTATAATAAACCCAATGCCAGAACCCCTTACGGGAATTACTTTACATGTTCCCCTAATCATATATTCTGGCCGATCCCCAGTTACGCAATAAACTCAAACACAGGAGGTATCATTAATCAGAATAAAGGTTATCCGGGAACAGAAAGGAATGTCGCTCCACTTGAATATCAGGGTGAATAATATGATTTAAAAAGAACAGGGATTGTTTTGGTATAAAACAAACTAATACAATCCCGTTTCTTTTATCTTTTATTTTTTATTTTTTCCAGAAAATATTATCTATGGAAGCTCTTAGTTCAGCAGGTTTGATAATGGGCATTGCAGGTGCTTTTACTGTGAATCCGGATGTATCCGTTAGTCTTACCAGCCAGAAGCTACAGCCAAATATTGTCACAATTACATGCCATGATCTGGGTCAGCATCTTGGTTGTTATGGAGTTCCTTCAGTAAACTCGCCAAATATTGACAGGCTGGCTTCAAAAGGTATCATTTTTAAAAATTTCTATTCAACATCAGCTGTGAGTTCGCCAGGCAGAGCAAGTCTTGCAACAGGTCGTTATCCTCAGTCAAACGGATTGATGGGGCTCACTCATGCACCCTGGTGGTGGAATATTAATGAAAATGAAAAGCATATTGCTCAGCTACTGGCAGAAAAAGGATATAGCACCACACTTATAGGATTCCAGCATATTGCAACTCCGGAACGCCTTGGTTTTAAAGAACATCTGTCTGCAAAAAATAATGCTGTTGAAACTGTAAAAGAAGCGGTTGATTTTTTCCGTAACCGGGCAGATGTAAAACAGCCATTTTATTTGGAGATAGGTTTTACTGAGGTTCATGATCCATATAAGCATGGGATCGACAGTTCTAAAGGGATTTTTGTGCCGGGATATCTTGAGTCCACTGATGAGATCCGTGATCAGCTGGCGAAATTCCAGGGAGACATTAAATTTCTCGACAACTGTATAGGTGAAATACTTAATTCAATTGAAAAAAGCACGGCTTCTGAAAATACTGTAATAATTTTTACCAGCGATCATGGCATAGGTTTCCCCGGTGCAAAATGGAGTGCAAGAAAAGCAGGTATCAATGTGCCTTTTATTATTTTCCAGCCAAATTCGATCTTTTCCGGTGGGAAGATTTTCCATGAACCAATGAGCAATGTGGATGTATTACCCACACTTTTGGAATTTCTCGGATTTGGGATTCCACAAAATATTGAGGGGGTAAGTTTTATGAAACTGATAGAAGGGAAGGAAAATACTCCCCCGCGATCTGCTGTATTTGCACAGTATACTTCTGATATGAAACGCGACAATCAATCGCGTACTGTGATTTCGGGAAAATACCAGCTGATATGGTACTTTGATGCCGGACGTACTGTAAAATATCCGACAAATACCAGTCCTTCAAAATTTGCAGCACATGTTGAGAGGGAGGAAACAACAGGAACGCGCCCTTTCTATGAACTTTTTGATATAGAATCAGATCCCTGGGAACTGGAAGATCTGGGAGGTAAGAATGAATACCATGGAATAATGCAGAAACTGTCGAAAGAGCTGATCGGATGGATGAAGTATGTTAACGACCCTCTCTTAAAGGGTCCGCTGGAAACTCCATATTATGAAAGGTCGATTGAGAAACTACTTACCACCACTCGATAATCTGCTTCTGATTAATGGAACCTGTTCTCCCTGCATACCTGCCTTATTTAGCCTTTAGTTGTTGTTTGGCTTCTGCATGCATGCTTTCATGTAATAATGAGAAACCGCAAAGCAAACCGAATATTATCATAATTCTTACCGACGATCAGGGCTGGGGTGATCTTGGGATAACCGGAAATAAGAACCTTCAGACACCAAATATCGATCAGCTGGCATTAAATGGTGCACTATTCGATCATTTTTATGTCTGCCCGGTCTCCTCTCCCACGAGAGCGGAACTGTTGACAGGGCGTTATCATGACAGAAGCGGTGTTTACAGCACTTCTGAAGGAGGCGAACGCCTTAATCTTGGTGAAACAACTATTGCGGAGGTTTTCAAACGTGCAGGTTACGCAACCGCTGCTTTCGGGAAATGGCATAATGGTATGCAATATCCGTATCATCCTAATGCAAGGGGCTTCGACGAGTTTTATGGATTCTGCACAGGGCACTGGGGTGACTATTTCAATTCCCAGCTGATGGAACATAACGGCGAATTGGTTAAGGGGAATGGATATATTACTGATGATCTGACTGATAAAGCAATCGATTTTATCGATAAGCACCGTAATGATCCGTTTTTTCTGTATATTCCTTATAATACTCCTCATTCTCCCATGCAGGTACCTGACCAGTGGTGGAATAAATTTAAAGATAAGGGCCTGGAGATGTTCGCTGACGAGCGTGTAGAGGAAAATATTCCTTTTACCCGCGCAGCTTTGGCAATGTGCGAAAACATTGACTGGAATGTCGGACGAATTATAGAAAAGTTGAAAGAAATGGAACTTGATGAAGAAACCATCGTTCTTTATTTCAGCGATAACGGACCGAATGAATGGAGGTGGAATGGCGGAATGAAAGGCCGGAAAGGTTCAGTCGATGAAGGTGGGGTGAGATCTCCTCTGATAATCAGATGGAAGGGTAAAATTGAGCCAGGTATCCGGATTGATGAAATTTCCGGTGTTATAGATCTGTTACCGACACTTGCCGAACTGGCCGGCATAGAATATCAAACCCGGAATCCTCTGGACGGTATCAGTCTGAAACCTCTTTTATTGAATGAGAGATCTTCGTGGAATGAGAGGTATATTATTTCATCATGGAATGGACGTGTAAGTATAAGGAGTCAGAACTATCGACTCGATCCTAACGGGGAACTGTTTAATATGATTAACGATCCGGGGCAGTATAAAAATATTTCGGAAGAGGAACCTGAAATTACCAGGCAGATGAGAATGGCTGCGGATCAGTTCAGGAGGGATGTTCTTTCTGAGATTGCTCCTGATGAAAGAAGATTCACGGTCGGGCATCCTGACTTCAGATACACTCAGCTGCCGGCCCGCGACGGAAAATCTCATGGCAATATTGTCCGGTCAAACAGAAGTCCGAACAGTACATATTACACCAACTGGACAAGCATTAATGATAGTATCACCTGGAGTCTTGAAGTTTTAAGCGAGGGTAGATATGAGGTCGAAATATATTACACATGCCAGGTTAAGGATGTCGGATCTGAATTTCAATTATCATTTGGACCGGATAAATTGGTCGCAAGAATTAGCGAGCCACATGATCCTCCTTTGAGAGGCATGGAAAACGACCGCATTCCCAGGACCCAGTCATATGTTAAGGATTTCAGGCCTCTGAATATGGGTGTTATTCATCTTAGAAAAGGATCTGGTGTTCTGACATTAAAAGCTCTACACATCCCGGGCGGTCAGGTGATGGATTTCAGGACCATGATAATTAAGAGAAATTAAAATAAAGCACTTCAAAGATTATTTAGTTGCAATTAAAAATGAATACAATGAGATACTTTTCAAAAAATTCAATGTTGGCTATTACCGCCGTGTCTGCAACCTGGTTGATTACGGGCTGTAAGCAAAGACCACCTGAAGATCTTCCCAATATCCTCTGGATTACCTGTGAGGATAATAGTGAATTTTTTGTTGGTTGTTATGGAAACTCGTTTGCCACAACACCAAATATTGACAGACTTGCCGGAGAAGGTTTTCTTTATACAAATGCTTTCAGTGCACATCCGGTCAGCGCACCCTCAAGGAATAGTATCATTACCGGCGCATTTGCCAATTCCAATGGTAATATTCCAATGAGGAGTACATATCCAAAATCGGATCTTGTCCGTACCTATCCGGAATATTTACGCGAAGCAGGATATTACTGTACCAATAACAGTAAGACCGATTACAATACAAGCAGTATAAATCCAAATGAAATATGGGACGAGTCCAGCAATAAGGCCCATTACAAAAATCGTCCGGAAGGGAAACCGTTTTTTGCCGTGTTTAATCTTATGGAAAGCCATGAAAGCAGTGTTAACAGAGGGCAGAAAATACCTCTTGCTGAATTGCGCCATGATCCCGGCAAGGTCATTTTACCTCCTTATCATCCCGATACGCCTGAGATGCGTTTTGACTGGGCTGTATACTACGACGCTGTTGAGGATATGGACAAAAGGGTGGGAGAGCTGCTTGAAGAACTTGAGGAAAACGGATTGGCCGATAATACAATAGTATTTTACTACAGTGACCATGGCGGAGTACTTCCCCGGAGTAAACGCTTTGTTTATGAAACAGGTACGCATGTGCCTTTTGTGATAAGAATACCAGAGAAATACAAATATCTTTATCCTGCAAAAAAACCGGGTGATAAAGTAGATCGCCTCATCAGCTTTGTAGATCTCCCTCCGACATTATGCAGTATTACGGGAGTCCCTATACCTGATTATATGCAGGGAGAAGCTTTTCTTGGTAAACAAAAAACAAAGGATCCCCGATATGTATATATGGCACGTGAAAGGATGGATGAAAGGTATGATATGGTCAGGGCGGTCAGAGATGAGCAATATCGTTATATCAGAAACTATATGCCGTTCCGTCCGACAATGCAGTATTTGCGTACACTGTTCGGTCTTCCTTCAACACAGTCATGGCTGAATGAATATAAGGCAGGCAGGACAAATGAGATACAAAGTATGGTTTTCCATGAAAAGCCGGCCGAAGAACTTTATGATCCGCATAAGGATCCGTGGAATGTCAATAATCTGGCTAAAGATCCTGCTTATTCTGAAATTCTGGAGAGGATGCGAAAGGCGGAAATGGAATGGAGAAGAGAAATACGTGATGTCGGGCTTATTCCTGAGGACGAATACGGATACTACGCGGGTGAAAAATCAATGTATGATTATATGCGCTCGGATGAATGTCCTTTTGAAGAACTGATGCAGTCAGCAGACATTGCTACACTCGGCGGACCGGAAGACCTTGATACTTACGTGGGATACCTTAAGAACGAACACAGTGGTATTCGTTACTGGGGTGTAACAGGCTTACTGATACTGAAAGATAAGGCTGTTTCTGCTATTCCTGCACTGAAGGAAGCTGCATACGACAGAGCAGGATCAGTCGCCACTCTCGCGGCTGAAGCTCTATACAACCTGGGAGAAAAGGAAGAAGCATTAAAAGCATATATCAACATTTTAAAGGACACGATTGTATATGATTATATGGACAGGAATTTTGCATTAAACAGTATTGATATAATTCATGAGTTAAATCCTGAAATAGCAAATCCTTTAATAATAGATGCCGTTCAGAAACTGATTCAATACAGGAACGATAATCCAATTACCGGAACCAATGCGGGTTATGAGATGCGAACAGCTCCATTCCTCTTACAAAAGTGGGGTGTGCAACTTAATTAATAATTTAAGTTGGATTTTCATGATCCAATACAAAAGCAATGTGGCTATATTGTTGTAAGTTAATTATTTTGTTTGAGACCTTTATAATTTGCCCATAATGGATTTACAAAAGTTGTCAAATGCAAAACTAGCAGCAGCTTGCTGTATGGCTCTTACAGGGCTGGCCGGCTGCAATAAAGATGGGCCGGCCAAACCTAATATTATCCTGGTTATGGCTGATGATCAGGGTTGGGGTGATATGGGGTATAATGCCCATCCTGTTATTAAAACTCCGAATTTCGATGAAATGGCAAAGACAGGATTGCGGTTTGATCGTTTTTATGCGGCAGCACCTGTCAGTTCCCCGACCCGGGGAAGTGTGATGACCGGACGCCATCCCAACCGGTATGGTTGTTTTAGCTGGGGGAAGACTATTCGCCCACAGGAAATCACTGTTGCGGAAGCGCTTAAAAATGCAGGTTATGTGACAGGCCATTTTGGAAAATGGCATCTCGGACCTGTAAGAAAAGAAAGTCCGGTCAGTCCCGGTAACAGCGGATTCGATGAATGGTTCTCTTCTCCAAATTTTTTTGATAATGATCCTATACTAAGCAGTGAGGGGAAAGCTGTAAAGATTTACGGGGAAAGTTCCATGGTAACAGTCGATGCTGCTCTGGAATTTATAAGAAAACATTCTAATAACACAAAGCCATTTTTTGCAGTAGTATGGTTTGGATCACCACATAATCCTCATCTGGCAGCGGAAGAAGATCGGAAAATATATGAAGGCCTCGAAGACAGACTTCAGCATTATTATGGTGAGATAACAGGCATGGACCGGGCTTTTGGCAAACTCAGACAGGAACTGAAGACACTTGGCATAAATAATAACACTATCCTATGGTATTGCAGTGATAATGGTGGGCAGACAAAAGAATATTCAAGTACAGGTGGGCGTGGGCAAAAAGGGCAGATATATGAAGGTGGTTTAAGAGTACCTGCAATACTTGAATGGCCTGATCGAATACCGGAACACAGAATAACCAATATCCCATGTAATACTTCTGATTTTTATCCGACACTTCTGGAAATTGCAGGTGTTACTATTGAAGATCAGCCTCCTTTGGACGGGATTAGCTTACTGCCTTTGATCGATAATGAAATGGAAAAAAGATCAAGTCCGATGGGCTTCTGGCAATACCCCGGAAGCGGACAGGTGGTGCGATCGGCAGAACTGATGGCAGAGCTTCTTAAAGAACAGGAATCCGGAATAACAACCATTGATACATCAAAACTGGCTCTGAATGCCGGTAAGATAAATACAATATATCCTGCTTATATTTTCCCGGGTCATTCTGCATGGCTTGACTGGCCATACAAACTTCACAGGATAGATGCTAATGGAGAGGATATAAAATTCGAGCTTTACAATCTTGAAGCAGATCCTGGTGAAACAACTGATTTGTACGACAAGCTTCCGGAGATTTCTGCATCAATGAAAAAGGAACTTGAAATGTGGCAGGGATCAGTCATTAACAGTCTGAATGGGAATGATTACAAAAAAAATTAGCTGTAACTTTTAATCTGTTTAGTTTATAAATGCTCTTAATTCGTTGTATTACTTTGTGTTACTTCGTGATAACCTTAGTGTCCCTTCGTGGTAAAAAAATAACCACAGAGTCCCACAAAGGATTAAACTAAGGATTCACAAAGTATATGAATTATTAAAGTTAACACTCTTAAAAATGAAAAAATCCTTTTTAACTTTTACATTCATTTTCAATATTATATTCTTATCCGGCCAGATCACTTTCGAAAACGATCTGCTGGTTATGGAAAACGAAGTATCCCGTCATTCGATGAGTTTTGCCGGAAGAAGAATTATACCAGTATCTGTATTTTCAAAGGAGACAAATAGTGAGATTCTGGTTTCAGATACAGGATCTCCCTGGTTCGAATTTGTTATAAACAGCCAGAAAATAACTTCTTCAGATCCCGTGTGGAGGGTCATGAATCATGAAATAAGAAAGCTGAATAACGGAGGAAGTGAAATTAAAATAATCGTCAGGGCAACAGGCAGGATCAGAGGACTTGAGCTTGAAATATACAGACAGATCTTTCCGGCTTCCACACTTATTCGTGAAAAGATCATACTTAAGAACCGAAGCAGAAACCTGCTGGCCTTGAATAAATTAAATGGGAATATTCATTTTATCTTTCCTCGTTATAATATAATAAGCAGTTTACTGACAGACAGTCTGACCGAAACCCGGATTGCAACATTTGATAAGGAGCTGATAAGTGATTTCAATTCTGATCTTACCTGGGATGACCGTACGCCCAGCCTTAATCTTTCTCACTGCCATATGTTTCATCCTGAAATTTTGAATCAGCTGGTCACTCAAGGTGATGATTTTAAGGTAAAAGGACCTTTTGCTGTATACAGTACTCCAGAATTTTCCTGGCTGATGAGCTATGAACATGCCTCACAGGATAAGAATTATGGCAGTGAATTCGGAAATGCTGCTAAAAGGAACCTGGCTGCTCAGGGTATTGATCTTCAACAGGGTGTAGAGGGAGCTTCAGGTATTGTGGAAGGTGAAGATGACTTCTGGTTCCTTGCAGTTGCCGGATCGAAAAAAGAAACATATACTGATATTCATGTAGAGATACTTCGGGGCGGTTACCTTGATGGAGAGCTTATAACTTCGAAGAAACCTTATGAAACAGTATGGTCTGCATCCTCATTCTTCCATATTAAAAATGACGAAAAAAAGATTATCCACAGGTATTTATGGGAGCAAATAACCGAAAATCAATCGTCACGCAAGAGCCATTTTTATTACAATACATGGGGAATGCAACGTGATAATAACAATAAGACCGGATTACGGGAAATATTTACTGAAGAACGGATACTGGAGGAGATTGGTTATGCTGCTGAGCTTAATGTTGACCTTTTTGTTCTGGACGACGGTTGGGAGGAGATGATGGGAGTATGGAGACCGCATCCTGTGCGTCTGCCAAACGGACTGGCACCACTTGTTGCAGAAATGAAGACGCATAATATTATTCCGGGGATCTGGCTTTCCCCAATGGGAATAGATTCAACGGCAATAAGATATAAAGAACATCCCGAGTGGGTGCTGCGTGATTATCTGGGAAAACCGATCAGAGCACAATGGGGGCATCCGGCCTTTGATTTCGTCAGCGATTTTTGTGATCTCTTTGTAGCCGACTGCAAAATGCTTATCGATGATGGAATAAGGTTTTTCAAGTGGGATGCCATCAATACCTTTAACAGCACACTTCCTGATCTGCATCACGGGAGCAGTAAATATTCCAGGGAAGAGATCCGCGATCGTTATGGATATATGCTTCCTTTTTATGTTACCCGTGCAATGAAAGAACTGAGGGAGTACAATCCGGATGTGGTTATTGAGATAGATCTTACGGAAAAAGAGCGTTGCATTATAGGTTTAATGCCTCTGCAGGAAGGCAAGCTTTTCTGGATGAACAACGGAGCATCAGCATATAATGATTACAGTACTATACGGACAAAGTCGATGAGAACCGTTATAAATGAATATGCAGGCATTATCCCGGCAGAGTTGTTCACTCAGGCTGTTTATCCCCACCATATAAGACCTTATGATGCACAGCGGTATAATGTTAATACCTCTCTTGTTGGTGGCAGAGGATTCTGGGGTAACCTCAAAATGATGACATCGGCCCAAAGAAAAACGGCAGGTGATCTGGTGAATAAAAACAAGTTGGTCCTGCCTTATATTACTGACCTGCCATTACACACTGAAGGAAGGACCGGAGCTTCACCTGAGATTTATAAGCATATAAATGAAGTCTCCTGTGCAGGTCAGGTGATTGCCTTCAGCGGATCGGCACATAATTATCCTTTTTCCCTGACTGCAAACACTGACAGTTGTCTGGCTGTTCTGAACCATGCTTATTCTGTCGATAATGGTAAGATCTACCTTCCCTTCCAGTTCACAAAACCGGATGATACCCGCGAAGCATTTATTCTTCCCAATAAAGGAACCGGTGTCAGTATTGTTTCTTCAACAGGCTGGCTCGATAAAGTTGAGCTGAATTCAGCTGGAAACAGTTTATTTATCAGAACCGGAACCGGAACAGAAATGGTTATAAGATTAAGAGATAATTGCAAAGATGTTACAACAGATGGTATGAAGCTTAAAAAGGTTTCAGACCTTTTAACAGCCGGATATGCATATTATATATTGAGTACTGATGATGCAGAAGAGGTTGTCGTATCATGGAACATTTATCCGGGTCCTTCAGCTTCATTTTTTGGTCAGGAATAGATACGCTAATATTTCAATAAATCATTAAGGGTTTTAATTGCAAGTTCGAGTTCTTCTGTATCGATATTTCCTATTTTCTTTATCAGCCTGTCCTTTGAAATTGACCGGATGTGAAACACCATTAACTCAGATTCATTGATTAAGCCATTGGTCTTAGATGGTTTTAAAACGGGATTTCCTTTGTATTTTTTTATTCTGGTTGTTAAAGGAGCTGTAATAACAACCTGCAAATGCCGGTTTAAGAGGTTACCGCTCAGGATAACGACAGGCCGGAATCCTCCCTGTTCGCTCCCTTTGTACGGATTAAGATTGGCCTGCCAGATTTCACCCTGATTCATTGTTCCAATTGTCTTAAATAATCATTCATCCCTTCTTCCGCCATTTGCAGAATATCTGCATCATCTTCCGCCTGTTTATATGACTTTATATATTCTGCCCTTTCAAGGTATTCCAGATAAAGGCGTAAAGCATTCTCAATAAGCTTGTTTTTTGGCAAGGATAATGACCTGGCTTTCTCATTTAACTGTCTTGACAGATCTTCAGGAATTGTACTGGTGAATGTTACCATAATTCTTCAGTTAAAATATATGTGTAAATATAACAGATATTTATATTAAATATGTATATTTGATGAATAAAAATAATATTTATTTATTGCAGATAATCGGCACCCGGAAGTGTTGCTGCAATGGCTAATACTGGTAGAGAATTTCAGAATATAATCTTTCGAGATCTTTATGGATGCAATTCAAATGCATTATCATAATTCCTTTACAATCCGTATCATAGCTTCAATAGTGTCAACGCTTACATCGGTTTGTAATATATGAGCCGGGGCAGCCAGATAGCCTCTGTTCTTTCCGAGTATGGATATCCTTCTTTTGATTTCGGCTTCAATCCTGGGTATATTTCCTGATGGTAAAAGCTCCTGCTGGTCAATGCCACCGAAGAAACATAATTTATCACCATATTTATCTTTCAATTCCTGAGGATCGGAGCCCGGAACATTTGGCTGTACAGGATTGTAGACATCCACACCAAGTTCAATAAAATCATCAAGCAAAGGAGCAACTGCACCGTCTGAGTGCATGATAATAATGATATCAGGATTTTCCTGACGGAGTTTTTCAATCATTCTTTTGTGGTGCGGCTTGAATTTAATTCTCCAGTCATCAGGTGATATGAGAGTGGAAGTCTGGGTTCCCAGATCTTCACCAAACCAGATTGCATCGACGCCGGCTTTTACGAGCTGCAGTGCCAGCCCTGTACTCCATTCCTCCACCAGGTCGTTCAAAGGTTCCAGCCAGGGTTCATCACACATCATCGCCGTGAGGTATTTTTCCAGTCCTGTCAGGTGCCAGGCAAGTTCGAATAAAGATATTTCAACATCACCGATAACGAAATAATCCTTCCCATATTTATCAATATCTCTTTTGGCCTTATCGAATCTTCCCGGCGCGTTTGCATCAGGGAAAGGATAACTTTCAATATCTGATACCGACTGAGCATTTTCAAGAGGGCATCTTACAACCTCCACATAAAGCGGGGTTGGTTTCATGTACATCCCAAACTCATTTTTTGTAATTTCATCCTTTACAGGTTCCGGGACAAATCCCTTTGCAATCGTTCCTCCAACTACTACAACATCACTGCCAATTCTGGTACGGATCTCGTTTGCAGAGATCCTGTAGGTCAGATCCTCATAATATGACAAAGAATAATCGGGTTGTACACCCAGTTTTTTGCCAAATTCTTCAGTGAGCTGACGGCACAGGTCAAACTGCAGGGGAACACGGTCAGGGATTCCGTCGAGTCTTTTGAAAGCTTTTAATACACGTGTTTTAGAGTTCATATGAATATTATAAATTGTAAATATTCTTTTTCAACAAATTTATCCGGCGTTTATCAATACCTTACTTCAAATCCTGGTTTGTCAATAATATTTATGAGTCAACTATGAAAATTAAATTCTTACCACTAAAGATAAGAGTAATCTGACTGTATTAAGAAATTTTATTTAATTTGCATGTCTGAGGAGGAAGTAATCGTAGTTTACGGTTTCTGTAATGGAGTATAAATCACCTGATAACGAAGCTCAGCTAGTCAGAAGTTTGTCAAAAGGCAATATTCTGGCTTTTAATACGCTGTTCAGAGAGTTTGGTGGCCGGTTATACCGCTTCGCATATGGGTATCTCCGGTCTGAAGAACTTTCTGAAGAACTTGTCCAGGAGGTTTTTACACGTATCTGGGAAAATCGTAAATCACTTAAATCTGAATACTCATTCAAATCGTACCTGTTTACAATTGCCTTTAATATTATTAAGAAGCACTTCAGGAGAGAAGCCTGTATTTCTGAGTATTTCAATAAAAGAATTGCAGAGGATTTTGATCTGGAGACGACTAAAAAGATCACCTATGATTCTCTTTATCAATATGTATCAACGCTTGTGGATCAGTTGCCTGAACGCCGCAAAGAGATATTTATTAAAAGCAGATTTGAAGGTTTAAGCATAAAAGAAATTGCTGTGGAGTTGAAAATCAGTCATAAGACTGTTGAAAACCAGTTAACCGATGCATTAAAGTTCATAAGGAAGAACTTAAAGAGTGAAAACTTTCCTGTCGTTTTGTTCCTGTCTTTATTTATTATTTAGACGTCCTTCTTTTAAAGGTTTTCCAGAATGTTTTTATAGTCTCTGAAGCCGGAAAGTCTTTTTCTGTATCCTGTTTTAGATTTGTAATGCTTTGTTATGGAATATTTTTAATTGGAAGTTATTAGTTTTTTAACATGTTCTAAGAAATATTGAGGTTTGAATAGGTGTGTTTATCAGATCAGGGATATTACATACATATACTCAAAGATAAATGGGTTTTTTTATTGCAGGTTTAAGGTTAGTTATAAGGGTAATGAGCAGTTCCTGGTTATCCGGGAACTGCTATTTTAATGATCAGAAAAAAGCTTGATGTTGATAATATATGGCAAACAGTAGTCTTGATGCTGAAAGGCTGAACAGGTTCTTCAAGGGCGGATTTTCTGAAGGAGATAAAGATTATCTCAGGAAGATTTTTTGTGATAAGAGTAATGAAGGAGAACTGGAGCATTTTGTTAAAAAGCAATGGTATGAATTACTTAAGGAAAATTCTGCTGAGGAAAAGAATTTGGATCATGTTCTTTACAGGATACACTATGAACTGAATACAAGGCGTGAGGAATCAAAAAACGAAACGAAATTCAGGAATATTATAAATTGGAGCAAGCGGATTGCAGCAATACTTTTTCTCCCTTTATTAATCTATACCGGGATTCAGTTTTTTACAAGTGAAGATAAAAGCGACCTTACATGGGTAGAGATCAAAGCTCCTGCCTGGACACGTGTACAATTCAGTCTGCCGGATGGATCAAGTGGTTGGTTGAACAGCAGTTCCAGTGTAAAGTACCGGGGTGACTTTAACAAAGACAGAAAAGTTACTCTGGATGGTGAGGCATTTTTCGATGTTAAGACTAACCCTGCGAAGCCATTTGAAGTCAGTACAGATGAAATTATTGTTACTGCCGCTGGTACAAAATTCAATATTGCCTCATATAAAAATGAAAAAGATGTGGAGGTAGTACTTGAAGAAGGGAGCATTGTTTTTAATAACCTGGCAATGACCAGTCCGGTTACCATGAATCCAAATGAGCTTTTAGTTTACAATAAATCCTCACATAAGTTTAACACTGAAAAAGTCCAGGCAGAAAAATACCTTGCCTGGACCGAGGGTAAACTGGTATTCAGGAATGATCCGATTGATGTTGTTGCAAGACGTCTTGGAAGATGGTATAATGTTGATGTTGAGGTAAGCGGTAATAATTATGAAGAAGTAAGACTCAGAGCTACTTTTATTGATGAGAATCTTGAGGAAGTGTTATATTTTCTGAGACAGGCGCTTCCGGTGGATTATATAATGATTACAGGAGAAATGGATACAGATAATGAGACATTTATTAAGAAGAAGATAATTTTTACTATGAGAAAATAGAATTGCCAACCAGATTTGACAACCTAAAAAACAATTTGCCTATGTCAATTGATCACTGAATTAAATGAAGCAGGAAAGTGTTGGAGCCACTCTCCTGCTATTTGCTAAGTTACTACATATCAATAATAACCTAACTAAAACATTTCAAATTTATGAAAAAAATCAATGAATTGTTGGTGCTTATGCACCCTACCCTAAAAAAACTGATTCTTGAAATGAAAATTGCAGCCCTGATTGTCTTTATTAGTGTAACAAACATTTTTGCAGCGAATACATATTCACAAACTGCAAAAGTTACACTTAACATGGAACAGAAATCTCTTGAGAATGTAATGGATGAAATAGAGCAGCAAAGTGAGTTCTATTTTATTTTTAACCAGAAGCAGATTGATGTCAACAGGATTGTTGATATTCAGGCAGAAGAATCGCTGATTACTGATATTCTACCCGAACTATTCAGAGGTACGGATATTAAGTATGCTATACTTGACAGGAAAATCTTATTAACAACAGATCCGTTGGAAAATGAGTTCTTTGGTGCTAATTCAACTAATAGCAAATCACAGCAGTTGCTAACTGTCTCAGGAACAGTAACTGATGCTGAATCTGGTGATCCGATGCCAGGAGTTAACATTCAGATAAAAGGTACAACCATCGGAACAATAACTGATGCAAATGGAAAATATACCCTGAATGTTCCCGACAGGGATGCAATTCTGGTATATTCTTTTATTGGATATAGTACACGAGAGACGGTTTTTGAAGGGAGATCTTTAATAGACATTAGCCTTGAATCCGAACTGACGGGGCTTGACGAGGTTATTGTAGTAGGTTATGGTACAATGAGAAAAAGTGATCTTACTGGTTCCGTCGTCAGAGCAGATATTGAGTCTTTCCGGGAATCTCCGAATGTGTCGGTTATGCAGTCTCTGCAGGGATCTGTTGCAGGCCTTAACGTTGGGCAAATAAATCAGTCGGGCGAAGAGCCTGACATACTAATCAGAGGACTGAGTTCTCTCTCAGGTGAAACAAGACCGTTAATTGTGGTTGATAATGTTATTTTCAGAGGTAATTTAATAGATCTGAATCCAAATGATATTGAATCCATTGATATACTTAAGGATGCAAGTTCTGCAGCCATTTATGGATCACAGGCCACAAATGGAGTTATACTTATAACAACCACCAAATCCGGTGGATTGGACGGTAAACCAATCATAAAGTATTCAGGTTATTATTCACTCCAGAGTCCTGTAAAAGAACTAGGTTACCTTGATACTGATGGTTTCTATAAAAAAACAGATGAATCTGCGATTGAGACCAGCAGGACAGCTGAATCAGGTTATCTTGAACCAAATCCTAATTGGCAGATCACGAATGTTTTTTCAACAAATGAAGAAATTGAGGCTTATAATGATGGAAGGACGACCAACTGGTACAATGAGCTGACGAATGATAACATGTATACTCATAATCATAACCTTTCATTGTCCAACCGGACAAAGTTTAATAACTATCTGGTATCAGTTGGGTATACTGACCAGAAAGGTTTTATGTTGAATGAAAAATACTCAAGGGTAAATGCCAGAATAAATCTTGACAATAATATTACAGAATGGCTTAAAATCGGCCTTCAGTCTTTTTTAACTGCAAGTGATTATTCGGGTCAGGATGCAACTCCCAATGACAGATATTCATCACCCTACGCAGCTGCGTATGACAGAGAAGGAGAATTAATACAAATTGTGGCCGGAAATGTTATTAATCCGTTTATCAAGAATATGGCAGATGATCTGGATAAAAGGCTGAATTTGTTCGGGAATATTTTTGCCGATATATCTTTTCCATTTATTAAGGGTTTGACTTACAGGTTTAATTTCGCAAATAATTACAGGACAACAAGCGATTATTATTTCAGACCTTATGGCAGCAGTTTCCAGGGTCAGGGTTCAAAGGCTGAGAGTATAGGTTATGACTGGTCTTCAGATAATATACTCACATTCAAACGCGATTTTAATAATATTCACAATTTTAATGTCACGCTTGTTTATGGGGTGGAAAAGAGAAAGCAAACCTCGGTTCAGGCTGTTTCATCAGTATTCTCTTCTTTCGAACTGGGTTATAATATGCTTGAAGCCGGAAGCAGTGACCTGCAGCAAACTTCTTCCGGAGCATGGGAAGAAGCAAGTTTGTATAGCATGGGTAGAATCTTTTATGGATATAAAAACAAGTATTTGTTTACAGGAACAATAAGAAGGGATGGATTTTCAGGATTTGGTGAGGCAAATAAGTTCGGATTATTTCCATCAATGTCTGTTGCCTGGGTGCTTAGTGAAGAACCATTTTTTAAAGGGATTTCATGGATCGATAATATAAAAATAAGAGCATCTTATGGATCCGTGGGCAACAGGACAATAGGACGCTATCAAACACTGGCAAAAGTCTCAGGAGGATTTAATTTTGTTACATCAACAGGGACATCAGTTTATACTCAAAGTATTAATAGTCTAGCAAGTCCGAATCTTAAATGGGAAACAACCACAGGACTTAATTTCGGATTTGATTTTGGTATTTTAAGTTTTCTTTCCGGAGCAATTGACTATTATAACAACAACACCACAGATCTTTTATATAACGTGGATATACCGGCTATAAGCAGATTCCAGAAATTCCCTGACAATCTCGGCAAGCTTCATAATCATGGTCTGGAAATAAGTCTGACATCTGTAAATATGCGAAAATCAGATTTTGAATGGACCACAAGTTTTGTTTTTTCAAGAAACAGGAATGAGTTAAAAGAACTGTTGGGCTTTGATCTTGACGGTGACGGGAAAGAGGATGATCTTATTTCTGAAGGATTATTTATCGGTGAAGCACTCGACGCCATATATGATTATAAAATTGATGGTAAATGGCAGGTGGGTGAAACGATTCCTCCAGGATTTGATTTGGGCGGCTATAAAACAGTTGATCTGACCGGGGATGGATCCATTGGCCCAAATGATAAGACAATCATCGGGTATAGAAATCCTGCCTACCGTTTCAGCATCAGTAATGCTATAATATATAAAAACTGGGCTATTAAATTCTATATTAATTCTATACAGGGAGGTAAGAATTACTATCTGGCTGAGGATACTTACAGAAGTTTCAGTGTAATTAATTCTGAGATGAATTACCGTTTTAATTTTCCTGAGGGTATTGATTACTGGACACCAGAAAATCCGAACGCAAGATATCACAGACCGAATATAAGCGTTGCAGAGGGTCTCGAAGGAAGGCTATATGCCCAGCGCAACTTTGTTCGTCTGCAGGATATGTCATTGTCTTATGATTTTGCAGAGAGAATAAAGAATAATCTGCGTATCCGGAATCTGAGGCTTTATTTCAGTGGGAAAAACCTTTTGACTTTTACTAAATGGAATGGATGGGACCCCGAAACCGGAGAATCCATTAGCAGAGGCGGATTACCTGTTATGAAGAGTTTTACTTTCGGAGTTGATGTCGAATTTTAAATCCTGTTAATTATGAGAAAGATTATGATTCTTAAGGAAATACGGATAAGTTTCTTATATATAAGTATTTTATTGTACATGCTGATCGCTTTATCTTCATGCGATGAGAAAAAGTTTTTGACAGAAGTCCCGCTCGACTTCTATGCTCCTGAGAATTCTTATGTGACTTTTGAAAATTTTGAAGCAGCAGTAGGGAACCTATATACAATAGTCAGGGATGATTTTTATGCAAGCAGTGGAGAATACGATATTCCACATCTGGCATTCAGCTGTACAGAGATGTTATATTTACACCGTAGTCTTGGGCCTAATTGGAACCTGTCTTCAATGTTATTACCCACCAGCTCTGAGGTAGTGCTTGAAGCAGTGTGGCAACCGGCTTACAGATTAATATATGATGCTAATGTGATCCTTGGCAGAGTTGATTCTGAATTCAGTGAATTAACTGATGATCAAAAAAATCTCATTAAAGCAGAAACTTCTTTTTTCAGAGCACTTGCATATAAATGGCTGGCAAATCTTTATGGAGGTGTTCCTTTGGTACTGGAAGAAGTCAAAACACCTAAGAGAGATTTTGTCAGGGCACCCCGTAATGAGATTTACCAGCAATGTGCGGCAGATCTGGAATTTGCAGTGGATTATTTACCGGATATTGATGAAATTGACATTACCAGAATAAACAAGCTTACAGCCTATCATCTTCTATCTGAAATTTATGTCTCCTTAGGGAGATATCAGGATGCAATTGATGCAGCGACTCTGGTTATTAATGATCCAAGAATGCACCTGATGACAGAAAGATTTGGCAAAAGAATTAATGATCCTCTGTTCGGAGGTGATGTATACTGGGATTTGTTCCAGAAGGGAAACCAGGACAGATCAGTTGGAAATACAGAATCATTATGGGTCATACCCTTCGCTTTTATGACACCGGGCGGAGGTGAAGGTGGTCCCGGAGTAAGGTTTATTCCCAGACTGTGGCAGCATAAAGTAGCACAGCTGAACGGGAAATGGGAACTACTCGTTCCTTTACCAAATGACTATTATTATGGCAGGGGCGGAGGAATGGCTACACCTTCCTGGTATCTTAAGCAGACTGTTTGGGAAAAAAGTGGCTTTGACCAGGATATGAGGAATTCTAAGTACAACATAGTACGGGATTTCCAAGTTAATAATCCTAAATCTGATCATAACGGGAAGTGGGTGATAGCGGATAATCTTGTAATGTCTCTTTCTGGTTACCTTGATACAGTTGCTAACTTCTATCCGGTATTTGCAAAACTTTCTCATCCGGGACAGTTCCCAAAAGAGCTTTACCATGAAAATCAGACAGTGCCCGGATCATTAACCAGTGAGGCAACGAGAGAGTGGAAAAACAAATATGCATACCGGCTTGCTGAAACATACCTTTTACGTGCCGAGGCTTATCTGGGACTCAATAATAAGGTAAAAGCTGCTGAAGATATCAATATTGTCCGTGCCAGGGCAAATGCTCCTTTAATAGATCCTGAACTGGTGGATATTGATTATATTCTTGATGAGAGAGTAAGAGAACTCCACTTTGAAGAATTGTATTTATTTACAACAGCACGGCTGGGTAAAACAGTGGAAAGAGGGAAAAAATACAATTCATATACCGGAGGGCCGGCCACTTATCAGAATTACCATAATCTATGGCCAATACCGTACGCAGAAATTGAAAAAAATATTGAGGCAGAACTTGAACAAAATCCGGGATATCCGACATATTAGCCGATAAATGTATGTACTTTAACAAAATTACACTTCTGAAGTGTACAGTTCCTCCTTTGGTAGTACTCGGATCCTGTCATTCAAAGACAACGGCAGATCTGCCGGAGTCGAAGCCAAATATCATTTTAATTCTTGCTGATGACCTTGGATGGTCTGATGTGGGTTTTAATGGTGCAACATACTATGAGACTCCAAATATTGACAGATTAGGATCTGAAGGATTGATACTGAACAGATTTTATCCCTCAGCAGCAAACAGCGCTCCCTCAAGAGCCTGTTTGCTGACCGGTATGTATTCCCCACGACATGGTATTTATATACCACAGGGATTATCGCGGGGGGGAGAAGTATCCCATATGCGATGGAAAGTTCCGACTCAGGGGCAGGATACAACATTTAATACTTTCCATGTCAGTATTAATAATGTCGAATCCCGTTTTGAATCGCTTGCTGAAATGCTTAAAAAATCAGGATATATTTCAGCAAGACTTGGGAAATGGCATATTGGCGATGATAATCAGGGATTTGATGTGGTTTCTGCTAATGGGACCATTGGGGATATATCTAATGTGGGTGGCGATGAGGAGAGGTATTATGATGATATTTATGTTGCTGAAAAATTGACCGATGCTGCGTTAGATTTTATTGAAACAAATAAGAATGATCCTTTCTTTCTTTATCTGTGTCACTGGGAGGTACACACCCCATTGGCAGCGCGCAGGGACAGAATAGAATATTTTAGTGAAAAATTCAGAAATGCAGGAGTAAAGGATCTTAATCCGGTTTATGCTGCTGAAATTGAGCAAATTGATATCAGTGTTGGCAGGATTTTGCAGAAACTTAACAGTTTAGGACTTGAAAAAAACAGTATTGTAATATTTACTTCAGATAACGGGGGTCTCTCGGATGTTACTTCCAATTTACCATTGCGCGCCGGCAAAGGGACTTTTTACGAGGGTGGTATCAGAGTACCATTTTGTATAAGATGGCCGGGGGTGGTAAAACCCGGGACAAGAACTGATTGTCCGGTGATCGGAGTAGATTTTATGCCTACACTGGCAGAAATCACTGCAACAGAAAAACCAGGCAATCAGCCCGTTGATGGGATCTCTTTTCTGCCTCTTTTAAGAGGCGAATCATTTGATGCTGAGCGCCCGGTCTTTTTCCACTTTCCTTTGTATCTTGGTGGCGGCAAAGCTTCAATATTAAAAGCTTATAACGGAGAAGAAAACTACTGGAGAGCGGTTCCTTCAACAACCATTATCTCAGGGGAATGGAAACTGATCTATTATTATGAGTACGATAGCTATGAACTATTTAATCTGAAGAATGATATTTCTGAGCAAAATGATCTCTCTTCAGAGAAACCTGAAATAGCAAATGTATTGCTGGAAAAGTTAAATAACTGGATTAAGGAGGTTAATGCACCTGTCCCATCAGTTATCAATGACAAATTTGAGTCATTAAAACGAAGCAGGAATTGAATTTTAAAACAGATTAAAAAATGGACATGAAATTCAGAATGCCATTATTGTTAATCGGTGTATCAGCTGTAGTTACTCCTGCATGTAAAAAAGAAGCGCCCAAAACAAACATAATCTTTATCCTTGCTGATGATTTTGGATGGGCACAGACGGGTATTTACGGCAGTGACTATTACAAGACACCAAACATAGATTGCCTGGCATCTGAAGGAATCCGTTTCACCAATGCCTATACAGCATGTTCAGTTTCTTCTCCGACCAGGGCAAGTATTATGACAGGAAAATACCCTGCGCGGTTACATTTGACAGATGTTATTCCGGGTACTGACAAAACTGTAAATCCAACACGCCCTGACTGGAGAGATGACTATCCTCTTTCCCGTCCTGAATGGCAGAAATTCCTGCCCCTTGAGGAAGTAACACTGGCTGAGGTACTCAGAGAGTCGGGTTATAAAACAGCGATTTTTGGTAAATGGCATTTGAGTGTTACAAAATTCGGGCCGGAAAGCCTTCCTTTCAATCCCGACAAACAAGGTTTCGACCAGCATTTCGTCATTGACAAACCGAACAGAAATGATAATCCGGAAAAGGATGCTCATAAATCAGATTCAATAGGGAACACATCAGTAAAATTCATTCAGGAAAATGCCGGGAATCCGTTTTTTCTTTTTGTAAGTTTCAGTGCTATCCATAATCCATTGATGGAAAAAGCTGAAGCTATAGATATGTGGAAAAAAACTGCCGGAAGCGATAAGCCGGAGAACAATCCTGTCATTGCTGCCATGCTGTCGAGAATGGATATGAATATCGGGAAAATACTGGACGCTGTTAAAGATAATAATTTGACATCGAAAACGATAGTTATATTCTTCTCGGACAACGGCGGCCTGGAAACAGAGGCAAAACAGACACCGCTTCGACATGGTAAAGGCTGGTTATATGAAGGTGGTATACGTGTCCCATTGATAATAAGGTGGCCGGGGGTAATTAAAGGTGGTTCTGTAAGTAATGAAGTGGTAATATCTGTTGATTTCATGCCGACTTTTATCGAATTAACAGGATCAGAAAATAAACCTGTCGTTGATGGGATAAGCTTGCTCACACATCTTAAAACGGAAGCCCCCTTGCCCGAAAGAAATGTTTACTGGCACTATCCTCATTACCATAACGGGCCACCCTCAGGTGCAGTAAGAAGTGGCAGATGGAAACTTATTGAATGGTATGAGGAAAGTATTCTTAAAGGAGGCGAAGCTGCTTATGAGTTGTATGACCTTGAGAACGACATAAGCGAATCGGTCAACCTGGCTGACAGCATGAAAACAGTAAAAGATAAACTGTCAGGGGAGTTAAAGAAATGGCGTGATGAGGTAAATGCACATATGCCTGTTCCGAATCCAAAAGTTGCAGGTTCAAAATAGGCATTTTATTTCTTTCCACGCAATTATGTAATTAGTCTGGTACTGTTTAAACTTTATTCTGATGGAGCGGAGGAAATTCATCAAAACAACTTTAAATAGCGGTCTGGCATATTTTAGTCTGCAAAATATCAGATTATCCAACCATGGAAAGCTTTCAGTCAAAATACGCCAGATCACAAACGGTAATAAAAACCATTTTTTTGGATATATCGGCCAGTCCCTTACCACTCCATGGAATCTTTCAGAGACACGTATACTTGCTTTAAGATCACCATTTCATGACCATTTGCCTGATGGCAAAGAACCAGCGGATATTACACTGGTAAATATGGATAGGCCGGAAGGGAATTTCTATGAAGTTGAGAAAATTGATGAATCATTAGGATGGAACATCCAACAGGGTACTATGTTTTACTGGAATCCCGTCATGCCGGAGACACAATTTTTTTTCAATGACAGAGACCCTAAGACCGGGAAGGTGTTTACTGTTCTTTATGATATCGCCAAAGCCAGACGCATACGTGAATACAGGTTTGAGGATACACCGGTTGGCAATGGGGGTGTCTGTCCTGTAGGAGAATCGTTTCTTGCGATCAATTATGCCAGAATGGCACGATTACGACCAGTAACAGGATATCTGGGCGCCACAGACTGGACAGAGGGGATTTCTGCGCCGGAGGATGACGGCATTTTTATTGTCAATATCAGATCCGGCAGGAAAAAATTACTGGTGTCATTTGCCAGACTTGAAAATGAACTGGAAAGTGCAGGAATAGCAGCAAAGGGAAGACCTCTTTTTATTAACCATACTTTGTGGAACCGGGATGGTACTCTGATATATTTCTTTGTACGGGCAGGCTGGGAAACAGGCAGTGACAGGGGAAAACGAATTAATGTAGCCTGTAGCATAAATGCAGATGGTACCGGTTTGTTTGTTGGTCACAGGCATATTGGGGGTCATCCGGAATGGAATGCCGGTAACCGGATTATTGGAAGTCTGGATGGCAAACAGGTAATTTATGATGTTTTAAAGCGTGAAGTAACAGATACTATTGCATCATCTGATATAATACCGGATCCTGAGGGTGATATTAGTCTCTCCCCGGATGGACAATGGTTAGTAAACGGTTCCGGTCAGAAAGAAATGAATTACTATACTATCATTCATCTTACGGATGGTCAATGGGTAAGAACAAGCGGGATTAATAAAGGGAAATATCAAAATGATCTGAGAATCGATCCTGCTCCGGCATGGAACCGGCAGAATAATCAAATTTTAGTTTCCGGTATCAGTGAGAACGGAATGCGGCAAATGTATGTAATAACAATAATTTTTTCATAATGAACACAAGATTTAAATTTCCACTATTGGCAATTGGTATTTCAACCATTATTAATCCGGGTTGTAAGAAAGAAGAACCAGGGCCTAATATAATCTTCATTCTTGCCGACGATCTTGGCTGGGTACAGACAAGTGCTTACGGGAGTAATTATTATAAAACACCTA